>JAITRG010000270.1 GCA_031288515.1 Tannerellaceae bacterium | reverse complement strand
TTATAAGTACAATGAGATAGCCGACAAATTAGATATGCCTCTCGGAACAATAAAGAGCCGCATCTTCTTTGCCCGGCAGGAACTCCAAAAGCAATTGAAGGATTTTTACCGGGACTGATAACATACTATACTATTACTATACATACCCATAGAAGACGCCTCATTAAAAAGGCGTCTTTTCTTTTTTGTTTAACGCCTCTGCAAATTATAGCCGCATTTTTCTGTTGATTCTAATTTTAATATATACTTTTGTCGGCATAAATCACAAATGTATATATGAAGTCATTTTTTTTAGGGGACCTGGAAGTGAAACTTCCGGTTATTCAAGGCGGTATGGGCGTAGGCGTTTCTCTGTCGGGATTAGCCTCTGCCGTAGCCAATGAAGGCGGTATCGGCGTTATCTCATGCGCCGGGCTTGGTTTAATCTACAACAAATTTCAGGGGGATTATCTGAGTAAATGTATCTTAGGACTGAAAGAAGAGATACAGAAAGCCAAAGAAAAAAGTAAAGGTATCATTGGCGTGAACATCATGGTAGCGCTGACAAACTATGCCGACATGGTAAAAACGTCTATTGCCGAAAAAGTAGACGTCATATTTGCCGGGGCCGGGCTGCCTTTCGATTTACCGTCTTATCTGAATAGCGACAGTACCACGAAGCTGGCGCCGATTGTATCTTCTTCACGCGCTGCCAAAATAATATGCGACAAGTGGAAGAATAATTACAATTACCTGCCGGACGCCATTGTGGTAGAAGGCCCCAAAGCCGGCGGACATTTGGGATTCAAAGTAAACCAACTGCAAGATGAACATTACGCATTGGAACAATTGATACCCGAAGTAGTAACGGTGGCCGCATCGTACGATGACGAGAAAAAGATACCTGTGATTGCCGCGGGAGGCATTTCATCGGGAAAAGATATACGCCGTTTTCTTAATATGGGCGCTTCGGGCGTACAAATGGGTACTATATTTATTACCACTGCCGAATGTGATGCATCCGACACTTTCAAAAATGTGTTTGTCAATGCCCGGCAAGAAGACGTAAAAATCATACAAAGCCCGGTAGGAATGCCGGGAAGGGCTATCGACGGCGAATTTATCCAAAGCGTTGAAAAAGGACAGGAGAAGCCCAAAAGCTGTCCTTTCCATTGTATCAAAACCTGCGACTACACAAAAAGCCCTTATTGCATCGTGCAGGCGCTTTATCAGGCAGCTAAGGGAAATATGAAGAAAGGATACGCTTTTACGGGTGTAAACGTTCATCTGGCTCAAAAGATAACAAGCGTAAAAGAAGTGATAGCGCGGTTGAAAGCCGAATTTGGGAATGTAGAATTTACATGAAAAACTGATAGCCTATCCTCTTTCCGTTATCAATCATTATTTTGAGAATTTCTCTCATACAACGGTATACCCTTCCAATTGTTTGAAGCCATTCAGGAAATCCGTTGCGTTCATGCGCTTTTTCCCGGCTAATTGAAGTGATACTAAACGTAAATATCCGCCGGGTACGGCTATATCTATATATTTTTTGTTGTCGGTTACAATGGCGCCGGCAGGTAGTTGATGAGGCGCCGGATGTTTTTCTGTCCGGTAAACCTTTACTACCTGTTTATCTCCTTTGGGAGCGACCAGTTCTGTCCAGGCAGCCGGGTAAGGAGACAGGCCCCGCACAAAATCGTATGTCTTTTTCAGGGGCAGGTTCCAGTCAATACGGCATGTTTCCATCGTTAGTTTAGGCGCCGGATGAAGTTCCGGAAAGTGTTGATATAATTGTTCCTGGGAGACGGTATCCACTTCCCCGGATAAAATAAGATCGGTCGTTTCTATCACTAATGCCGCCCCAGCCTGCATCAGTTTGTCGTGTACGATGCCTGCATCATCGGTATCTGCTATCGGTATCTGCTTTTGCCGGATAATCTTTCCGGTATCAATTTCATGTGTCAGGAAAAAAGTAGTAACGCCCGTTTCCGTTTCGCCATTGATAACAGCCCGGTTAATCGGCGCAGCGCCCCGATACTGCGGGAGCAAAGAAGCATGCAGGTTAAACGTACCTAACCGTGGCATATCCCATACCATTTCGGGCAACATCCTGAAAGCGACAACTATTTGTAAATCGGCATTCCATTCTCTTAGCCGGAATAAGAAAACTTCGTCTTTGAGCTTTTCCGGTTGCAGGACAGGGATATGCTTCGATACGGCATATTCCTTTACCGGGCTGGGCCGTAACACGCTCCCATGCCGTCCGACCGGCTTGTCGGGTACGGTTATCACCCCTGCTACATTATATCCTTTTTCAACTAATGCACGAAGGCTTTCAACCGCAAATTCGGGAGTGCCCATGTATACGATACGCAATTCTTCCTTTTTCATTCGTAAACATTCATTATTAAATCAGTCTCCCGAGAAATTATCTACTAATACTTCCCGGTATGAATTAAATATCTTTGATTTAGACATAAAGCCTATATAATGCCCTTCTTCATCTACTACCGGCAAATTCCAGGCTTTTGTATCGTCAAATATCTGCATCACTTTTTCCATAGGCGTATTGATAACAATCCTGGCCTGTGCCGAAACCATAAATTTGGATACTTTGAAACGGCTGTATAATTCCGGTCGGAACATGATATTACGGATATTATCCAATAAGACAATCCCTAATAATACGCCCTCTTTATCTACGACAGGAAAAGCATTCCGCCCGCTTTTGGCTATTACTTTCACCATATCGCCTAACGTCATATCCGGGTGTATGATACAAAAGTCTTTCTCAATGACATGATCTACATTCAGCAAGGTTAATACGGCCCTGTCTTTGTGGTGCGTTAATAATTCTCCTTTCTGAGCCAGACGCATGGAATAGATACTATGTGGTTCGAACATGATAATCGTCAGGTAAGAACTTATCGATACAATCATTAACGGGAGGAAAAGTTCATACCCGCCGGTTAGTTCGGCAATCAGGAATACGCCTGTCAGCGGAGCATGCATAACGCCTGCCATAACGCCTGCCATTCCCATAAGGGCGAAATTCTTTTCAGACAAATACGTTGTAAAATCAAAATAGTTGGAAGTATGGGCAAATATAAAGCCGGCAATACATCCTAAAAATAAACTGGGAGCAAAGATTCCCCCGCAACCGCCTCCGCCGTTCGTAGCGCTCGAAGCAAATACCTTCGTTAGAAGTATCAAAAGTAAAAAGACCAATACGCCCCAATACGAGCCCTTCATTTCATAAAACAAACTCTTATCCATCAAATGGGCGAACTGTCCGTCTAACAGAGAACCGATCGTATCATATCCTTCGCCGTACAGCGGGGGAAACAGGAAGATAAGTATACTAAGCATGACGCCTCCCAAAAAGAATTTCCGCCAAAACGTTCCAAACTTCCTGTAAACGCCTTCCACCTTATTCATTACCCTTGTAAAATAAAGCGATACCAAGCCGCAGAATATGCCAAGAAGCAATACGTAAGGAATACGCCCGATCTCAAAAACTTCTGTCTGAGAAAATTTAAACATCGCCTCGGTACCTGTAAAAATATAAGAAACCGTAGCCGCAGTTACCGAAGAAATCAACAACGGCATAACAGACGTCATGGTTAAATCGAGCATCAACACTTCAATAACAAATACTAATCCGGCAATCGGGGCTTTAAAAATACCGGCAATGGCTCCCGCTGCGCCACAACCTACCAGCAACATCAATGTCTTCTGCTCCATCCTGAACATACGCCCGAGATTGGAACCGATAGCGGCGCCCGTTAATACAATAGGCGCTTCTGCCCCGACCGAACCGCCCAAACCGATCGTAACAGAACTGGCCGCCAGAGAAGACCATATATTATGTGGCTTGATACGGCTTTTACGTTGCGAAATAGCATACAATATCTTGGTTACGCCATGACTGATATCATCGCGTACAATATATTTAACAAATAGCCCGGCAAGCAAAATACCCATAACAGGATAAAGCAGGAACAAATAGTTGGCCCCTACATCCATATGCTGGGTAAGCGTTTTCTGAATAAAATGAATCAGTTGCTTTAACATGATTGCCGAAGCCGCCGTACAGATTCCTACCAGGAAACTGAGGAACAAGACAAAATGCTTTTCCTGCACATGTTTATCCCGCCAACGTAGAAATTTATAAAACAACCCTTCTTTATTTTCCATTTTTAAATACCTTTTCCTGTAATTACTGTTTTGATCGTATAAGTTAAAATGGTAATATCCATTATTAAAGACATATTATCGTAATAAAGCATATCATACTCCAAGCGTTCTATCATCTCGTCTACATTAACGGCATACCCATATTTTACCATACCTAAGGAAGTAATGCCCGGCCTTACATTATGTAATAAATAATAATAAGGCGCTTTCTTCACGATTTGATCAATAAAATACTTCCGTTCGGGACGCGGGCCAACCAACGACATATCTCCTTTCAATACGTTCCAGAACTGAGGTAATTCGTCTAATCTATATTTTCTCATGATACGTCCGAAGGGCGTTACCCTGCTATCATTTTCAGAAGCAAGCAACGGACCGTCATTTTCGGCGTCTTCATACATCGTCCTGAATTTGTATATCGTAAACGGCCGGCCCATATACCCGATTCTTTCCTGGCGAAAAAAGACAGGGCCGGAAGAATCTTTTTTTATCCGCCGGATTATATATACGAACAAAGGGGATAATAGCAGTAATGCTAATGCCGAAATAAGCTTGTCTGATAAAAACTTTATATTTTTCTCCGCCTCCGAAAGATTATTATCCGTAATATCAACCAAAGGAACGCCAATAATGGTCTTTATTTTTACTTTCGACAATGCGAACGATTTATCGGCAAGTATCTTTACCGGCAGTTTATACCGGTACAGGAGATACAGGATATCCGCTAATTCTTCACTTCTTATGGGAGCTGCGGCAACAACCAGTTCATCAATGCGCCCAGACGCAATGATAGCGGCTAAATCATGTATGGTTCCCAGTACCTGTGCAGGGTCGACAGCTACCTGCGCCTTTTCGCCTGTTACTATAAATCCTGCAATGGTATAACCTGAATTATATAAATTATCAGCAATATCTTTGGCTTTATTTTCGGCTCCAATAACAAGTATATGTTGCGACCATTTTCTTTTCTTTGTTTTGTATATACCGTTTTGGGTAATCATTAGGCGGGGTATATACGTCAGCAGGAACTGTAATCCGAACAAGGAAAAAAACAGGTGGTAATAAATATGGAAAGAACGGGGCAAATCATTCAGGATCATAATAAAGAACAATAAGACCACCCCTATGCCAACCGTAATGAATGTGGTAAAAAACTCCGTAATCCTCGACTTACCGAAGGGCTTATTATAATAACCGGATAAGTAATGAAGAAACAACCAGAAAAAAGGGACAATCAGTTGGCCTTCCAATACGTCCGAAAGCAAGTAACTTTTAAGCGAGGAGTATCCTATATAAAATGCAATCTCATTATAACGGATAACATTAAACAGCAGCCAGACAACAGAGGCGGCTATTAAATCGGAAACAACATAATTGGTTATTTGTTTTTTTTTATTCATTTCACCTGATTATCTGAAAACGCCCGTCATTGTCCAGTCTAATCACGCCTGATGGCTTCGTTTTGCTCATATCATTCCGGCGATACTGCACAATATAGTCAACGCCTTCTTTTATCGTATCCGATATTTCCTTAAAAATAGAAGGCGAAGGCTCCCCGCTGATATTCGCAGACGTTGAGACCAGCGGTTTACGGAACTGCGCGCAAAGCCGGCGCGAGAAATCTTCGCCGGTAACGCGTATGCCTATACTTCCGTCGCCGGCTAACAAATTCGGCGCTATATTTTTCCCTTGCGGATAAATGATAGTCAGCGGTTTGTCGGCGGCAACCTCAATAAGCTGCCAGGCAATATGGGGGACGTATTCAACATACCGTTCTAATTTGGCCGGGTTATCAATTAAAACCAGCATGGCCTTATTATCTGCCCGTCGTTTTAATTCATACACCCGCCGGACGGCTTTTTCATTAGTTGCATCACAACCAATACCCCAAACCGTATCCGTGGGATAAAGAATAATACCTCCCGCCTGCATAACGTCGCAGGCTTTTTTTAAATCGTCAGTCATCACGCAAAGAATATCGAGGCAAATGTACGAATCATTCGCATATTATAAAAAATAATAATGAAAAACTATTTTATATTACTTATTGCAAAATTCCCGTTTATATTATCTATTTTTACAAGTTGAAAAATAGTTTGCTTCAGCTAAGCAATACATGCGTTTGTGCTTTCATGGGCGCATTTGAGATTTCAGAGAAAGAAAAAAAATAATATATAATGATTAACAAATGGAATTTACGAACCCCATCCATAGAAGAATTAAATAGACAAGACGAGTTGACGGCCGGGCTGGGTCTTCATCCGGTTATCAGCCTGTTGCTCGTTCAGAGAGGTATTATTTCGGAAGAGGAAGTAAGAAAATTCTTTAAACCGAGCCTGAATAATCTGTATGATCCATATCTGATGCCCGATATGGAAAAGGCGGTTAAGCGATTGAACAAGGCTTTGGGAAATAAAGAAAAAATATTGGTTTATGGGGATTACGATGTAGACGGAACCACTGCCGTTTCGTTAGTTTACAAATATTTACGCCCTTATTCGTATACATTGGATTACTACATACCCGATAGGTATGACGAAGGGTACGGCATCTCTTACAAAGGAATTGATTATGCTGCCGAAAATGGCGTATCATTGGTTATTGCTTTAGATTGTGGCATTAAGGCGATTCAAAAAATAGAATATGCCAAAACCAAAGGAATAGACTTTATCATATGCGACCATCATATGCCGGACGATGCGTTACCCGATGCTGTTGCCGTATTAGACGCCAAACGCGTTGATTCTACGTATCCTTACGAACATCTTTCCGGATGCGGGGTAGGGTTTAAGTTCATGCAGGCTTTTGCCAAAAGCAATAACTTCTCTTTTTCCGAACTTGAAAAGTTGCTCGACCTGACGGCTGTCAGTATTGCGTCGGATATTGTGCCAATAACCGGCGAAAACCGTATTTTAGCCTATTATGGCCTGAAACAATTGAATAGTAACCCAAGTATGGGCCTGAAAGGTATCATTGATATCTGTGGCCTGACCGGGAAAGATATTACCATTAATGATATTGTTTTTAAAATAGGCCCGCGTATCAATGCTTCCGGCCGGATGATGAAAGGGAAGGAAGCGGTAGATTTGCTGTTGGCAAAAGACAGCGAAAGCGCACGTGAAAAAAGTGAAAATATAAACCAATACAATGACGAACGCAGGGAATTGGATAAAAAGATCACAGACGAAGCCAATGCCATTATTGATGAATTCAGTAATATGGAAGACCGGAAAGCAATTGTAGTGTATAATCCGGGTTGGCATAAGGGAGTGATCGGAATCGTAGCTTCCCGTTTGACCGAAAAGTATTACCGTCCTGCCGTAGTGCTTACTAAATCATCCGAACTTATTACGGGTTCGGCCCGTTCGATTACAGGGTTTGATATATATAAAGCGATTGAAAACTGCCGGGATTTACTGGAGAACTTCGGAGGCCATACGTATGCCGCAGGTTTATCGTTGAGAGAAGAATATCTGGAAGTTTTTACGAACCGTTTCCTTGAATTGGCAAATGTGGAAATCAATACGGAACAGATGATACCCCAGCTCGACATCGATGTTGTGTTAGAGCTAAAAGATATTACCCAGAAATTTGCGAATGACCTGAAAAAAATGAACCCATTTGGCCCGGATAACCAAAAGCCTGTATTTTGCAGTTTAAGCGTCAGGGATTATGGAACAAGTAAACTGGTAGGAAAAGAATCGGATCATATCAAACTGGAGCTTATCGACGACAGTTCAAAGATTCCTGTACACGCCATTGCTTTTGGGATGAGCGAATATTTCGATTACATCAAGTCCATGAAACCGTTTAACATATGCTACACGCTTGAAGAGAATACATATAATGGTGCGACAACTCTTCAACTGTTCATTAAAGACATACGTACCAACGTTTTGTAAAAAAAGGTGGACGTCTACCATAAAATATTGCAACGCTACTGGGGATACGCTTCTTTCCGCCCATTACAGGAAGATATCATCCATTCGATTGCCGCTAAAAAAGACACGCTCGGATTAATGCCTACCGGAGGGGGAAAGTCTATCACCTTCCAGGTGCCAGCATTATCCATGGACGGCGTTTGTATTGTCGTTACCCCCCTGATCGCTTTAATGAAAGATCAGGTAGATAATCTCCGCCGGATTGGAATCAAGGCTACGGCAGTATATTCGGGTATGACTCGGCAGGAGATCATCAAACAATTGGAAAACTGTATCTTTGGCGACTATAAACTCCTGTATGTATCGCCCGAACGCTTGTCTACCGATATGTTCAAAGCGAAGCTTCAGGCAATGAATGTCTCCTTACTGGTTGTAGACGAGAGCCATTGCATATCGCAATGGGGATACGACTTCCGCCCTTCTTACCTTACCATTGCCGATATTCGCAAAGAACTGCCCGGGGTTCCGGTACTTGCCTTAACGGCTACGGCTACTCTGGATGTTATAAATGATATTCAGGATAAGCTTCTCTTCAAAGAAAAGAATGTTTTCCGGAAAAGCTTTCACCGGAAAAACCTGTCTTACATTGTCCGCCGGAGCGACGATAAACTGAACGTATTGCTCCGGATACTTCAGAAAGTTTCCGGTAGCGCTATTGTATATGTACGCAATAGAAAACGGACAAAAGAGATAGCCGCCATATTGCAACAAGCCGGTATCCCGGCAGGTTTCTTTCATGCCGGGCTTGACAGAGAGGAAAAAATACGCTGCCAAAACAAATGGAAAAACAACGAATGCCGTGTGATTGTTTCTACTAACGCCTTTGGAATGGGAATCGATAAACCCGACGTGAGGCTGGTTGTCCATATGGATATGCCGGGATCGCTGGAAGAATATTTCCAGGAAGCCGGAAGAGCCGGAAGGGATGAAGAAAAAGCCTATGCTGTTGCGCTATGCAATGGAGGCGATAATGCCAAACTAAAGAAACGGTTGTCTGACGAATTTCCCGGAAAAGAATTTATTTATCGTGTATATGAAGCATTGGGTAATTATTTTCAGATAGCCGTTGGATATGGATTTGATACAGTCCGCGAATTTTCATTAACAAACTTCTGCCATGTTTTCAGCTTCTCTATATTGCAGGCGCATCATGCTTTAAAGATTTTAGAATTGGCAGGATATATAGAATATACGGAAGAGATAGATAATTCTTCGCGATTGTTTTTTACGGTTACCCGTGATGATTTATACAAGTATCTTAATCAGGATAAGAAAACGGATGACGTTATTCAAACAATCCTTCGTTCGTATACCGGTTTATTTGCCGATTATGTCTATATAGACGAAGCGCTGATTGCTACCCGTTCCATGGTTTCCCAACACGAGATATACAATATACTGACAGGTTTATCCAAATACCATATCGTAAATTATATACCGCGTAAAAAGACGCCTCTTATTATTTACAAGCAATCAAGGGAAGAGCAAAAATACCTCAGCATCCCACGTTCCGCTTATGAAGAACGCAAAGAGCGGTTTGAATACCGTATCGGAAAAGCGCTGGAATATATCAATGAAGAACAAATCTGCCGTAACAGGATGCTGCTGTATTATTTCGGAGAAAAAAAAGCGAAAGATTGTGGTTGTTGCGACATCTGCCTGGCTAAAAATGAATCGGGATTAAAAAATGCAGAATTTAACGCCATTAAAGAAGCGTTGTGTAAAATCCTTACTACCCAACCCCAACATGTAAAATCCCTAACCGAAACACTTCCTTTCCCTGTTGGGAAAAGCATTACAGTTATTCGTTTTCTTGCCGAACATGATGAACATTTCATACTGAGCGATGGCTATTTTTCACTGGCCGAACCATAAAAAAAGGAACGCTTTTTCAAGTATTCCTCTTTTTCTTTCCTTAGGAAAGGAAGGGTGAATGATGGGGTTCGAACCCACGACCCTCGGAACCACAATCCGATGCTCTAACCAACTGAGCTACAATCACCATGTTTTAACTTATTATTTAACTCATTAAAATAACGATGCAAAGGTAGTTATTTACTTTTATAATTCAAATCTTTGCCGTCAAAAAATCAGGATTGGAACGATTATTTACAGATTGCTTTTTTACCTGCCAATAAGGTATTACGCATTAACGAAATAATGGTCATCGGGCCGACTCCTCCGGGTACAGGCGTGATATAAGAGCATTTAGGGGATACTTCGTCAAACTTTACATCGCCGGTTAGTTTGAAACCGCTTTTGGTTGATGCGCCGGGTACCCGCGTTGTTCCTACATCAATAACGACAACTCCCTCTTTTACCATATCTGCTTTTAAAAATTCAGGAACTCCCAATGCTGCAATAATAATATCGGCGCTCAGACACATTTCTTTCAGGTTTTGCGAGCGGCTATGGCAGACTGTTACCGTACAATCGCCAGGGCAGGCTTTCTGCATCATCAAGGCAGCCATCGGTTTACCTACAATATTACTTCTTCCCAAAACGACGCAGTGTTTCCCTTTCGTCTCTATTCCGTAGCGTTTGATTAATTCGAGAATCCCGGCAGGCGTGGCCGATACAAAACAGGGTAATCCGATAGACATACGCCCTACATTAACCGGGTGAAAACCATCCACATCCTTACGGTAATCAATGGCTTCGATAATCTTTTGTTCGGATATATGTTTCGGAAGAGGAAGTTGTACGATAAAACCGTCTACATCAGTATCATTATTTAAGCGTTCTACGCACGCTAACAGTTCTTCTTCTTTTACATCATCTTCATAATGGATAAGAGACGATTTAAAACCAACTTCTTCACAGGTACGCACCTTAGCGGCAACATACGTTTCGCTCCCTCCGTCATGCCCTACCAGTACAGCGGCCAGATGAGGAGTCTTTCCTCCTGCTTCCTTTATCAGGACTACTTCTTCAGCTATTTCTTTCTTTATTTGGGCTGCAACAGCCTTTCCATCTATTAATACCACTACTGCTTTGATTCCTTTGATTAACTACTTTAATTATTACTTTCTGAACGATGGCATTTTCTTGCCTCCGGCCTTAGCTGTCGTAAGCATTTTCATCATTTTGCGCGTTTCATCAAACTGCTTGATGAGTTTGTTTACTTCCTGTACCGTTGTTCCGCTGCCTTTGGCTATACGCTGGCGGCGTGAACCGTTTAATATGGAAGGATTCGTACGTTCCTGAACGGTCATGGAATAGATAATCGCTTCAATACTTTTAAAGGCATTGTCGTCTATATTCATATCTTTTATCGCTTTGCCAACGCCCGGAATCATCGAGGCCAGGTCTTTCAAATTCCCCATTTTCTTGATTTGCTGAATCTGGCTGACGAAATCGGTAAAGTCGAATTGATTCCTGGCAATTTTCTTTTGCAGCCGTTTCGCTTCCTCTTCATCGTATTGCTCCTGTGCACGTTCTACCAGCGATACGATATCGCCCATTCCGAGGATACGATCGGCCATACGTTCCGGGTGGAAAACGTCCAGCGCTTCCATCTTTTCGCCGGTACCTGCGAACTTGATCGGCTTATCTACAACTGTCCGGATGGAAAGGGCCGCTCCGCCTCTTGTATCGCCATCCAGCTTGGTAAGGACAACGCCGTTGAAATCAAGCTGGTCGTTAAACTCTTTTGCCGTATTCACTGCATCCTGTCCTGTCATAGCATCTACGACAAACAGGATTTCGTTGGGATTAATGGCATTTTTAATAGCCGCGATTTCCTTCATCATTTCCTCGTCGACAGCCAACCGGCCGGCCGTATCGACAATCACCACGTCGTATCCTTTTAGCTTGGCTTCCTTTATTGCATTTTCAGCAATCTCGACCGGGTTTTTATTTTCCGGTTCGGAATAAACGGGTACTCCTACCTGTTCTCCCAGAATATGTAATTGCTCAATAGCAGCCGGGCGATAAACGTCGCCGGCAACTAATAAAGGCTTTTTACCTTTTTTGGATTTAAACAGATTGGCCAGCTTGCCCGAAAAGGTTGTTTTACCCGAACCTTGAAGACCGGACATCAAAATAACCGCCGGAGAGCCTTTCAAATCAACGTCGGACGCTGTCCCTCCCATGAGTCGAGCCAGCTCATCGTGAATAATCTTCACCATCAACTGGCTGGGTTTAAGGGATGTAAGCACATTTTGCCCTAAAGCTTTCTCCTTTACGGTATCCGTAAATTGTTTAGCCACTTTGTAATTAACGTCGGCGTCCAATAACGCTTTGCGAACATCTTTCAATGTTTCTGCCACATTAATCTCGGTAATCCGGCCTTCGCCTTTTAATAGTTTAAACGACCTGTCTAACCTATCGCTTAAATTTTCAAACATAATATCGTATCGTATTTACTTTTTAACTTCTATCAGCCGGCAAATATAATCCTTTTATTTAACTCGGAGTTACACTTCAAAGAAGAAGTAACTGAAAAAAAACAATGGCATTGCTAACTATTTCTACTTTAACACATTAAATTTCAGGGCAAACATATGATTTATACTTCCGAAGCTCCCGTTAGAACGCAGGCCTGTCCAAGCGGCGCTACCGGCCCGCAACGTGGCAGATTCCTCAGTGAACAGGCCACAGACAGACAAACGGGATACATTACTTCAAAACTTTATTTTTTTCGTTTTTTCAGTCACATTTCCTGCAACTGTATTATATACAGAACAATAGGCGTGACGGGAGCGTGACGGGAGCATGACGGGAGTGTGACGGGAGTGTGACGGGAGCGTGACGGGAGCGTGACGGGAGCATGACGGGAGCGTGACGGGATCGTGACGTGAGCCTGACGGGAGCTTGACGGGAGCGAGACTGGAGCTTGACGTGATCATGACGTGATAGAGAAGGTATAATGGCGTCAGAGTGTCGG
>JAITRG010000241.1 GCA_031288515.1 Tannerellaceae bacterium | reverse complement strand
ACGGAAATCGTATCATTCTCGTTTACAATGGGAATTACCTTGTTTTCGAGCATTATTTCCATACAGTGTTTCTGATTGAGGTAATGCGTACGGCTACTGAAATTCTCTTTCGTAGTAAGTACTTGCCCGCAAACGATATGGTGTTCGCGGAAAAGCTCGTAATACCGGTTGATAAGTTTGGCTTGCCCGACAGCCGAAAAGAGTTGGCGTGCCGAAACGGGGTCGAGTTTTTTCTCTACCTTTATCTCGCTACGCCCCGAAGCTACGGCTCCGGAAGAAACAAGGATTATTTCGAGGCCTCTTTTCTGTAATTCCGCCACCTGGTCTACAAGAGCCGACATGCGGGTAATATCCAGCGTTCCGTCTGCACGGGTAAGGACGTTGCTGCCTATTTTTATTGCAATCCTTTTCATTTCTCCCTTTTCTTCCTCTCTCCTTTTCCCTGCATTAATTATTACTGTCTTTATCCCTTATTTCTACGCGACGGATTTTACCGCTGATGGTTTTTGGGAGTTCAGCTACAAATTCTATTATACGAGGGTATTTATAGGGGGCGGTTACTTTCTTTACGTGCTGCTGGATTTCTTTTATCAGTTCTTCGTCCGCTTTATCCTTGTATTCTTTTGAAAGGACGATGGTTGCTTTCACTACCTGTCCGCGTACTTCGTCGGGGACGCCGGTGATTGCACATTCTACAACGGCAGGATGCGTCATCAACGCGCTTTCCACTTCAAAAGGGCCAATCCTGTACCCGGAGCTTTTTATTACGTCATCTGTCCGGCCAACAAACCAGAAGTATCCATCTTCGTCTCTCCAGGCTACGTCGCCGGTAAAATAGATTCCGTCGTGGCAGGTTTGTTGGGTTAGTTCCGGGTCGCGGTAATATTCCTTGAATAATCCCAGGGGCTTGCCTTTATCGTATTTTACTACTATTTCACCTTGTTCTCCATCTTCGGCGGGAGTTCCGTCCATGCGGAGTAAATCTACGTCGTACTGCGGATTAGCTTTTCCCATGGAGCCGGGTTTAGGCGTTGTCCAGGGGAAGGTGCAGACGGTGAGCGTCGTTTCCGTTTGTCCGAAACCTTCCATGAGCTTGATACCGGTCAGGTCGCGGAAGGTATTAAAGACGGTTGGATTCAACGCTTCTCCGGCAATGGTACAATATTCGAGAGACGATAAATCGTATTTAGCGAGGTCTTCGCGGATAAGAAAACGGAAGATCGTCGGCGGGGCGCACAAGGAAGTAATGCGATAATCCTGTATCATCTGAAGCATATCGGCAGGATTGAATTTTTCGTGGTCGTACACAAAAACGGTTGCCCCGGCAATCCATTGTCCGTATAATTTACCCCAGACGGCTTTCCCCCAACCGGTATCGGCTATGGTAAGATGGAGGCTCCCTTCGTGCAAATTGTGCCAGTAACTCCCGGTTGATATATGGGCTAAGGGATATGTAAAATCGTGCGCCACCATCTTGGGATTACCTGTCGTTCCGGATGTGAAGTACATTAACGAAATATCGCCGTTTGCATTTCGTTCGGGCGGCCTGACGAACGCCGGAGCGCTCTCAATCCCTTTATGGAAATCCCTGAATCCCTGTGGAATAACCGGACCGATAGATACTAATTCCTTAACGGAAGGGGATTCCGGTATAGCATCCAAAACATGTTGCAGAATAATTTCTTCACCTGCACACAAAATCATTTTGATGTCGGCGGCATTGTTGCGGTAAACAATATCTTTCTTCGTCAGCAGGTGAGTAGCAGGGATGGCTATGGCGCCTAATTTATGCAAGGCAACGATAGAAAACCAAAATTCATACCTCCTTTTGAGGATAAGCATCACCTTATCGCCATGGCCGATTCCAAGCGATTGAAAACAGGCTGCCGTACGGTCGGAATACGTTTTCATTTCCTCAAACGTGAAATCGATATGTTCGCCGCGGTCGTTTGTCCAGCAAATGGCTTTTTTAGCAGGTTGTTCTTTTGCCCAAACGTCTACTACATCATAACCGAAATTGAAATTTTCGGGAATGTTCACTTTGAAATTCTCTGCGAAGTCGTCTTGCGACTCGAAAGTCGTCTTATTTAAAAATCGTTCTAACATTGCTTTCATTTATAGTATAATTGCCAGGAATCTTACTTTTTCGCCATCGAGGGCTTTCATGCCGTGCGGGAGGCCGGAATTGAAGTATACGCTGTCTCCTTCTTCCAGTATGAGGTCTTTTCCGTTAATACGGAAGAGCATGCGCCCTTTGAGGATAAGATTAAATTCCTGCCCCGCATGTTCATTCAGATAAATGGGTTCGTCGTCCGGTTTGGGATGTACCGTAACTAAAAAAGGGTCTGCTTTTCGTTGCGTGAATCCGGCGGCAAGCGATTGGTATTTGTACGCTTTGGTTCGTTCTACGGCAATCCCTTTCCCTTTGCGCGTAACAAAATAACTGTTCATCTTAGGCTCGTCGCCAAACATTAATGCCGTTAATTCGATACCGAAAGCTTGTGAAATCTGATGCAGGATGCTTACCGAAATATCTACTGTTCCGCTTTCGAGCTTCAGGTATTCATCGGTTGTCAGGTTGCATGCGTTGCCCATTTCTTCGGGCGTAATCTCCAAAGCATCGCGCAGGCCGGCCAAACGCTCCGCTATTTGTTTGATTTGCTCATTCATCTGATAAAATTTTAATATGGAGCGTCAAAGATAAAAATAAAAAGCATAAAACATTGATAATTGGCTTCATATTGTTACAAAATTGATGTAATTCGTATTAATTTGATTCTTTAGCCAATTCATCCGAACGGTTACAACCCTGTATTTAGAATTTCAAATTACAGGGTGAAAATTGAAATCTGCACCCGCTGCTGAAACGATTAGTATCCGTTTGTCAATCAGTTAACGCTTCAGTCCGTTTACGGTTCCTTTCCACGAACACCCGAGGCAATAGATTGTTTCGAGGTTATATCCTTCCAATGAAAGTTTTTCGTCTTTAGGATGAACAGACAGATCATCAAAAACGTATACCGGAAGGATAGCGCCCTCTTTATTCTTTACATATAAATTGGGTATTCCGCATTGGGGACATATTTTTTTTCTTCTCATCAGCTTAGCCCTTCTACGAAACCGTTTACAATATCAATCTGTTTTGCCTGCGGTTCTTTAGGAAGCCCCGGCATACGCATAATTTCTCCCATGATAACGACAATCATTCCTGCGCCGTTATTGATAACCACATCACGTACTTTGAGTTCGAAATTCTTTGCTAAGCCATAGGCTTTCGGGTCGGAAGAGAAAGAGTATTGCGTTTTAGCTATACAGATGGGGTAGTTTGTTATTCCCAAACTTTCAATCTGGCGAAGCTTTTTCTCGGCCAACGTTGTATAAACCACCGAAGAGGCGCCGTAAATACCTTCCGTTACTTTCTTAATTTTATCGCGAACGGAATCGGTATCTTCATACATATAATTTAAAGGAGCCGACGGACTATTTTCAATCATATCAACTACTAACCGGGCTAAATCGACGCCTCCGTGGCCTCCGTCGGCAAATACGGTATTTACGGCAAAGCCTACGTCTTTTTGTTTGCAGTATGCGGCTACTTTCGTTATTTCTTCATCTATATCGGCGGCGAAGCGGTTGAAGGTAACCGCTACCCGTTGTCCGAACTTTTGCATGTTGCCGAGATGTTTGTCGAGATTAGCCAAACCGTTTTCGATTCCCTGTATATTGGGTTTCTTAATTTGATTTTCGGGTACTCCCCCGTGCATCTTCAGGCTTTGGGCTGTTACGACAATTACGGTGAGTTTTGGTTGTAACCCGGCTTTTCGGCATTTAATGTCGAAAAATTTTTCTGCTCCCAGGTCGGCGCCGAATCCCGCTTCGGTCACCACGTATTCGCCAAAGGTCAGCGCCATCTTTGTCGCCACCACCGAATTGCAACCATGCGCAATATTGGCGAAAGGGCCTCCATGTATAAAAGCGGCCGTATTTTCGGTAGTTTGAACCAGGTTCGGCAATAAAGCGTCTTTCAGTAAAACGGTAATGGCTCCGGCAATGCCCAGGTCGTTCACCGTAAAAGGGCGGTCGTCGTTCGTATAGCCAAGCAGGATGTTTCCTATGCGATGTTTTAAGTCATCTATGCCGGAAGCCAAACAGAGAATGGCCATGATCTCGGATGCCGGCGTAATGTCAAATCCTGTTTCGGAAGGAATCCCATTTACCGAACCTCCCAACCCGGAAACGATATAGCGCAAGCTACGGTCGTTGACGTCGAGTACGCGTTTCCATTTTATTTCTTTTAATCCTTCACAGGTATTGCGCGTTTGATAAATGTAGTTATCAAGCAAGGCGCTTATCATATTATGTGCAGACGTTACCGCATGAAAATCTCCCGTAAAATGCAGGTTGATATTCTCCATCGGCAATACCTGGGAGTATCCTCCTCCCGCCGCTCCTCCCTTCATGCCGAAACAAGGGCCTAAAGACGGTTCACGCAAGGCGACGATTGCTTTTTTACCTATTTTATTTAATCCGAGCGTTAAACCTATCGATACGGTTGTTTTTCCTATTCCCGCTTTTGTGGGAGTAATGGCTGTAACAAGTATCAGATTATGCTTGTTCACTTTTTCCTCGTCTATTAACGATAATGGGATTTTAGCCATATACCGGCCATAGTTTTGAACGTCCGCACGTGGAATCCCTATTTCTTCCGCCACATTTTTAATTTTCTTCAACTCGATTTCGCGCGCTATTTCAATATCAGTTTTCATACGAATAAATTTTTTAAAGGTAGGTATGGAACTCGCAGTATTGTTTTATTCATCGCCTTCGGCGTAAATAGTTTTTACATGCTCGTTTCATAACGATACAATTTTGTGTTTTTTCCGGCAACAAAGTAAAGCATAAAATTGATTTCCTGCAGAATAATCGAAATCAATATTTTTTATGCCGTAATAAGTAATCAACTAAATTGCGCGGAAAACGTAATCTTTATACGGTTGATGACGCTTCAAAAGATATGAATCACCTGATAATCGCTTAATTAGATAATCCTGAGCGATCTCCTGTTCCGGTAATAACAGAAAATCTTTCGTCCCGGTGGCAATATTATTCTGATAATAAGGTTATATTTGTATTGTTTTCTTATCAGATATGTTTTCTTTATGCGATTAATTTGTAAGACCATCAGCCTTATCTTTATGATGATCATTACGGATTGTTTATATGCTGAAAGCCAAAATACATCATCAACTTATCAGAAATATATCAATACGTATAGCGGCTTGGCTGTCAAAAAACAAAAGGAGTTTGGAATACCTGCCAGTATTACGCTAGCCCAGGGTTTATTAGAATCGGGGGCCGGACAAAGTGTGCTGGCTAAAAACGCAAACAACCACTTTGGCATTAAATGCCATGACTGGAAAGGGGCCGCCATCTATCATAGCGACAACAAGGAAAAAGAATGTTTCCGTAAATACGCCCATGCGGAAGAATCATATAACGACCATTCCCGTTTTCTGAAAGAACGCCCGTATTATGCCGAATTATTCAAACTCAATATCAAAGACTACAAAGGCTGGGCTAAAGGGCTGCAAAAATGTGGTTATGCAACAGACAAAGCATATGCCAATAAATTGATTAAACTAATTGAAACGTACGAATTATATCGTTTCGATTCGAGCGCCGGCAATAAGAAGGCGCCGGTAAAGAAACCGGCGTCATCCTCAAAAAAGAAAGAACCGTCCAAAACGGTTATTGCCGCCCGGCTCCGGCTTATACAAACGATGTATGGCATTCCTTATGTATATGCAGAAAACAATGATACATTTAATAAAATAGCGACGGAAACAAACACGAAAGCGGAAAACCTGATAAGATTCAACGAAGCGCCCGGAGATTATCCTTTGCAAAGAGGAGACGTCGTTTATCTCGACAGGAAAAAGAAAAAAGCAGGCAAACCTTACTATGACCACGTTGTGAAGAGAGGAGAATCCATGCACTCTATCTCCCAGAAATATGGCATTCAGATAAAGAGTTTATACAAACTCAACAGGAAGAAAGAGAATTATGTACCCATAGAGGGCGATGTATTAAAACTCAGATAAAAGCATGAAATAGACACTATTCTTTTCATCGTTTTTATATGAACAAACGAATCTTTTACGAATCTGTTTAAATCGAACGAAAAAAAGACAATTGAATAAAATTTAAAACGGCTTCTTTATTTTCCTGTTGTCAAACAGATAACAAAAACCAGACGCCGGACGCATCATTTAAAAATACAATACAGATTCCATCCGCAAAGCATATTTACGCTATTTACAAAAGATATACGTTTAAAAGTAAATCATCTGTTTTTTATTTACAGAATCAAAGAAGCATTCAAAGAATATTATATTTCCTTTCGGAAAAGAATTACAATAGTTTTGTGAAAGAAAAATAATACGTCCACAAAACTATCCTAATTTTATAATCCCTAATTCGTCCACCCCTCCAAGAGGGAGGCGGGTCAGGGTAGATTGCGGGATAGTTTGGGGTTGATAATATTTTTATTTAGGCGGCTAATCATGATAAAAACACTACCTTTGCAGACCAAATTTATATTAATGAGCGACCAACGTTATAATCAGCGGGGCGTATCGGCTTCAAAAGAAGAGGTACACAGCGCAATAAAAAATATAGACAAAGGAATATTTCCTAAAGCTTTTTGCAAAATTATACCTGATATATTAGGTGGCGACCCGGCTTATTGCAATATCATGCATGCCGATGGCGCAGGCACAAAGTCGTCTTTAGCTTATATGTACTGGAAAGAAACGGGCGACTTATCCGTTTGGAAAGGAATCGCCCAAGACGCCCTTATCATGAACATCGATGATTTACTTTGTGTGGGCGCTATTGATAATATCCTTGTATCTTCTACAATAGGCCGGAATAAATGGTTGATTCCGGGAGAAGTTATCTCAGCTATTATAAACGGTACGGACGAACTTCTATCCGAATTACGCGAAATGGGAGTGGGTTGTTACGCTACCGGCGGCGAAACGGCAGATGTGGGCGATTTGGTACGTACAATTATTGTAGACAGTACGGTTGCCTGCCGGATGAAACGTTCGGACGTAATAGACAACAGCCGGATAAAAGGAGGCGACGTTATCGTCGGGCTGGCTTCTTACGGACAGGCTACTTACGAAAAATCGTACAACGGAGGTATGGGAAGCAACGGACTCACATCTGCCCGCCATGATGTATTTGCCCGTTACTTAGCTTCAAAATATCCGGAAAGTTACGACGCGGCTGTTTCGCCGGATCTTGTATATGCCGGTAAACTCAGGCTTACAGACGAAATAGAGGCGTTGGGCGTCGACGCCGGAAAATTAACGCTCTCCCCTACCCGTACCTACGCCCCGGCGGTAAAAGTATTATTGGATAAGCTTCGCCCGGAAATTCATGGTATGGTACATTGTTCGGGAGGAGCTCAAACCAAAGTGATGCACTTTGTGGAGAATAAAAAAGTCGTTAAAGACAATCTGTTCCCTGTCCCTCCTCTTTTCCGTATCATACAGGAACAAAGTAATACGGATTGGAAAGAGATGTACAAAGTATTCAATATGGGGCACCGTATGGAAATATATCTGTCGCCCGAACACGCTGATGAAGCCATTCGTATAAGCCAACATTTCGGCATTGATGCGCAAATTGTTGGCTTTGTAGAAGATGCTGATAAAAACGAATTAATTATTGAAACGGAAAAAGGGCGTTTCATTTATAATTAATAAGCATGGCAGAAAGTAATTTACTAAACAGACTGGATGGATTGGTAAGCCGTTTTGAGGAGGTAGGCACATTAATTGCCGACCCGGCAGTGATTGCTGATATGAAACGGTTTGTCAGGCTCAATAAAGAATACCGCGATTTAGAAAAAATCGTCGCCACACGCACGGAATACGTAAACGTACTAAACGGAATACAGGAAGCAAAGGAACTGTTGGAAACCGAACAGGACCCCGATATGCGGAACATGGCGCGCGAAGAACTGGAGGCTTGCAATTCGCGTATCCCTGCGCTGGAAGAAGAAATCAAACTATTACTTGTCCCCGCAGATACGCAAGACGAAAAGAACGCTATTGTAGAGATACGAGGCGGCACAGGAGGGGATGAGGCGGCGATATTCGCCGGCGACCTTTACCGCATGTATGTAAAATACTGCGAAGACAAAGGCTGGAAAGTAGAAGTAACCCGTTACACGGAAGGTACGTCGGGCGGTTTCAAGGAAATCATATTTACCGTAACAGGCGAAAGCGTATACGGGATATTAAAGTATGAATCGGGCGTACATCGCGTACAGCGTATCCCGCAAACCGAAACGCAGGGGCGGGTACATACGTCGGCCGCTACGGTTGCCGTATTGCCGGAAGCCGAAGAGTTCGACGTAGAAATCAAAGAATCGGATATACGTACGGATATATTCTGCGCATCCGGCCACGGAGGACAATCGGTTAATACCACCTATTCGGCGATTCGCCTGGTACATATTCCTACGGGCATAACCGTACAATGCCAGGATGAGAAATCGCAATTGAAGAATAAAGCGAAAGCAATGGTTGAACTCCGCACCCGTATATATAATATGGAATATCAGAAATATTTAGATGAAATTGCATCTAAACGAAAGACAATGGTATCGTCGGGCGACCGCTCGGCCAAGATACGTACCTATAATTATCCGCAGGGGCGCATTACAGACCATCGTATTAATTATACGATTTACAATCTTTCTGCGTTTATGGATGGAGATATACAGGATTGTATTAATCATTTGATCGTGGCGGAGAACGCAGAACGGTTGAAAGAGTCGGAACTTTAAATTGAAACGCTCATATGGACAAACAGCAATTATTAGAGAACATCAAAAAGAAGCAATCGTTTCTTTGCATAGGGTTAGATACCGATATAAAAAAAATACCCCAGCATTTAACGGCAGATGAAGACCCTCTGTTTGCTTTTAATAAAGCAATCATAGACTGTACGGCTGACTACTGTGTTGCCTACAAACCAACTCTGGCTTTCTATGAAAGCTTAGGGGTAAAAGGAATAGGCTCTTTAGAAAAGACAGTAGCCTATATCCGGGAGAATTACCCCGACCAGTTCATCATTGCC
>JAITRG010000144.1 GCA_031288515.1 Tannerellaceae bacterium | reverse complement strand
AGGGCATACATATCAATAGAAAACAATCTCCAATAACAAAACCTCGTCAGAGGTTCCATGAACACAAGATAATGAATGTCCCGGAGGACAATCAGAAATGAAACATACCCGTTTTCTATTGATATGCAAGCCCTGACGGGCTTTCCTTATCAGTATGCGAGGCGCCCCCCAACCGCACTCCGTCAGGAATGTGTCGCCCGTCAGGAAATTCAGGAATAAAACGCTCTGCCCTCCGGCGGACGGAAAAAACGTTGGCAATGCAGTCAATATCGCCGGCAGGGTCAAGTTCAGCGGAAAGCCCGGAAGGAGGCATCGGCGAGCGAGGACTTGGAGCGGACAGCCCGACCCGACCGCAGGGAGGGGTGCGGCCCTGCCGTTGCGTGCGTGATGGTAGCGGAAAGCCCGCGGAGCCACAGGCGAGCGAGGACTTGGAGCGGAAAGCCCGACCCGACCGCAGGAGGGGGGCGGCCCTGCCATTGCGGGAGGGATAGCAGCGGAAAGCCCGGAGGGAGCCGCAGGCGAGCGAGGACTTGGAGCGGATAGCCCGACCCGACCGCAGGGAGGGGCACGCCCTGCTTCTCTCCCTGCTCTCTCTCTGCTTCTCTCCCTGCTGTGGCCTGGTCGATAATGGATTCCGGGCGGTAAATCCTTCCGGACTTGATAAGGGAGGTATTAAATGCAGGTTCGCGCCGAACCTGGACCATTAAGCATAAAGGCGGCGAAAGATACGCTGGGGCTAAGAACGGTAAGACAGGAAGTTTGTTTAAAGCGCCTGAGTGTCGTAAAGAAATGGCGGAATAATGTTTTCATAAATCGTTTGTTTATGAAGCAACGTAAAGGGTAGGGGAGAGGTTTGTCAAAAAAAAGTGGCCGAACCGTCAGGTAAGCGGGCCGAACCGTTTACCGGAAACTGTTTTACCGGCATGGGCTATGCCGGCGGCCCAGTCGATATCGCGTATTACTTCCGAAAAGATAATGTCGGGAACTTCGTTCAGCGGTATCGGTTTGTATGGCTTTCTTTTATAAAAAGCTATATATTCCAGTGTACAGACTTCCATATCAGCCGGCGCGAACCAGTCGGCTGGGGCATGCATAAGGGCTATGATATTTTCTTTGTAATATATCTTTTGCATTCCTCCGGCGTAACTGGGCGTCCAGCGGCGGCTTTCCAGCGCTCCTGCCGCCTTTTTGGGTTGAATCCGGTTGCCGCCGCAGCGACGGCATTGCTGTATGGTTTGTTCTTCTTCCGTTTTCTGATAAAGCGTTCTGAATACCTGTTCGACGGGTTGGCTGATTTCTTTTTCAAGTAAGAAGTCATGATACAGCTTCCATACATTCAGCTTATGCAGGTCGACGGGGTGGGCGATACGTATTTCTGCCGATGGTTGCTGCGGAAAGCTTTCGCCTGCGCAAGTCAGCAGGGTATAATTTGTATAGAAACCGGTTGTTCCATCATTTGTAATAAAAACCAGTCGTTTAATCAAAGGCCCTGTAATGGGGCTCCGGGCCAGCTCGTCGAGTTCTTTTACAAGCAAAACCGTTTTGTCTTCCATCATTTGTTCAAGCGTTATTTGCGAGCATATATAATGTTCGGACAATTCTTTTTCCACATTCCTCAATTCCTGCATATACGGGTATTTCCGCAGGCGGTTCGGGATTACGGTCAGCGGTTTGCCTGCTTTCATATATTTACGGGCAGGCTTGCCTTCTTCGTCTATTTCGACGTAAATATCTACTCCCCGGTGTTCCTGCGGAGTGAAATAATAACTGAATTCTTTCATTAATTCCATTTCAACGCTCCATTTCAGGCGGGTCACATCTGTATATCCGGCATTGCGCGCCAGGTTTTGCAGGGCTGTTTCTACCGCTTTCTTTTCGCTTTCCTGCCGTTGCGAACTAAACGTTTTGCTTTCTTTAAGGAATTGTTGAAGATATAAATAGCGTTCTGCCAAATCTTTCTTTGAATGTTTGTTGAGCGGGATAAGGCAATAGCTTATCAATAAATCCCTGTTTCTGTTTTTTTCTATTTCTGCTTTTACTTCCTTTGTTTTCATTTTTCCGCCGACGGCGTCCATACATCTGCGAAGCCTCGCATGAGCCGTACCTGAAGAAATATACGCGGCGGCATTGTATATCATTTCAAAACGTTTTTTCCCCATTTCTCTGTAAACTTCATGAAACCATTCAATGTCGAAAGCTCCGTATTGAAAATCTTTCGCTTTTACAGGAGTATAACGGGATATGATTGTTTTCTTCTTATTGTCGTACCATTCATTACAGTGCGCATGGAAATAATATACTGCATCAGGCAGCCCTTTCCAGTCCAGACAGTCTTCTATTATTTCAGCCCATTGAGGAGCGTACACGGCGGCTTCTACCAAACGTTTACCGGTAATATTCGTTCCTTTCAGCAGTTCTTTCAACGTTTCTGCCGTATCGGTTCCGGAGGGATAACAGCAACGAAGCAGCTTGCTGAACACTTCTCTCCTGGTATGGCTTAAATTAGTATAATAGTCTGCTTTTCCCAACGAATCTTTTCCTGTCGCCTTCAGGACGGCGACAAAAAGCGAAGCGCCTTCCATCCTTTCAAGTTTCATTGCCAGCGAGGATACTTCCGTAGGCGCTTCTCCCCGTTTTAATTCAATCGTTACGATACGGTCGATTACTTTTTCCAGCGTTTTTTTCAATTTACTGAAATCGGTATCCCCATACGCCGCAGCTATTTCTTTCTGCCTGGGAAACCTGTCAAACAGGTATGACGACGCCAAACGTAAAGATTCTTCCGCATTCGGGCGAACCATCAATTCTTTTATAACTTCCGATTCGGGTATCATTCCCATATCACAGGCTTTCCCGAAGTCAAAAACAGTAAGGTAGCTTTTAGGAAAAGAGAAAAGCGGATTGATATTCGGAAAGTTTAATTTGCGGTAATAATTATACCGGATCGTGAAACAGTCCGCAAATTCCTGGCCGGACAGCCGTTTATTACATAAATCATACATCCAGTAGCTTATACTCGCATGCTGACAAATAAAAACCGCCTGCTCTTCTTTCCCGTTATACGTTTCATAAGCAAACATCTTCTTCGCGCCCCGCTTATTCATTAAAGGGAAAAAAGAAGCCAGGATATTCCGGGATACTTTGCGGCTATAAGAAGCATCCAGGTATATATCCGCCAGTAAATGAATTACCCTGCTTGCCGAATCATAATGAGATAATTTTAACGTCCTGCCTGTTAATTCATTCGGATTAAAGCCATAGAACTTTATGATTTCAGGCATAAACTCTTTGTTCATGAACGGATATATTCCGTAGTCGTAGCCTGCATATTTAGCGGAAGAAAGAATAAAAAGAAGTTGAAGCAGGCTTTTAGAGTCTTTTATTTCATGCCGGTAAAACTCCTTCCATACTTCAGGCAAGGGATAGCAGTTTATACTCCCTTCTATACAGACAGCGTCTTTTACTTCAATAAATATATCGCCAAGCAAACAGGTTTTTCCATATTTGTTCACATATTCGTAGCTTGCATGTTTCGTTATAAGGTCGTTTAGTTTTTCAAACAGGATAAACGCCCCTGAATATCGTCCCAGTAAAATCCGCTGAAATAATAATTCATTTAACAAAGGAAAGGTCTTTTTTAAGTCAAAGTCCTTATCCGGTTCTAACGTTGGGAGAACAA
This sequence comes from Tannerellaceae bacterium, assembly GCA_031288515.1. Taxonomy (GTDB): domain Bacteria; phylum Bacteroidota; class Bacteroidia; order Bacteroidales; family Tannerellaceae; genus DFXE01. The sequence goes on along the minus strand of JAITRG010000144.1, from coordinate 8,490 downwards.
ATTCCTCTTCCGGATCATATAAACCAAATCCATTATCTTTAGTAAACAAATCAGCCTTTGAAGAAATTTCACTGTCAAGCATATAGTTGTATATTCGTTTTCATTGCTAAAGGTAAGAGCGCAAAATAACAAAATAAATACTATGAAACAAAAAATAATAAACAATATAGCTTTACTTAACACATAAAAATATATCCCGCGTGCCGTATAAAACGTAACCAAAGCTTATCATGCCTTTAATATTTGATTAACATCCCGGCTATACCTTTGCCTTCGGATTAATCGTTAAAAATCACAAATAAAAATGGAAAGTACGTATAACGTTTTTTTTGGCAAACTATTATTAACAGCAGTTTTATGTTGTTATTCCGCAGGCGTTTCGCAAGCGAAAAACAAAAGAGACGGCAACAGTCATGCAACGAATGTACTGATGCTGGGGTTGAACGATAATGTCAGGTCTAATTACTTTCCGAAGGTAATGATCACAGAGGAAACGGGTATCACGGAAGACCGGATTGACGAGGAGTATAATACCATTATCATGGATAATATCATGGCGGCGAATAACGGCGCCTGCAAATTTATCCCTGCTTCCGTTACGGTGGAAACGTCGGCGCATAAATGGGCCGGATTGATAAAGGTAAACGGCGAAGGAGATGAATGTTATTCCGACCTGACGCCGGTACCTGCCGACGAATACCGCAAAACGCTGGATATGGCAGAAGCCGAATACCTGCTGGCAATAAATCAGCATTATCTCAAATGGCAGGAAACGCCCATGCATACCCTGTTCTACATTGTGAGTTATACGTTGTTTGATAAAGATAAAAATGAAATTTACCGCGGTAGCAGTTATTTTACCAGCATGAACCTTGAGCGTCCGGAGAAACTCAGAAAAATAAGCGGCAAAACATCTTCCCGTATTGCCGCCAGCGTGATTAATCAACTAAAATAACAGGAACTTCATTTTTAATGTAAATCATAAAAACAATTCAAAATGACTATGATCAGAATCAGTACGCGATGCGTTATCACCTTCGCTACAATCGTTATTTGCGCGCAATTGCTTAGCGCGCAAGGAACGCAGGCTGTTATTACCGGCAAGGTAACAGACGGCAGCGGCGAAACTTTACCGGGGGCTACGATATTGGTAAAGAATGAATCGACAGGTTTCTCTGCAGGTACAGTCACAAATACGAACGGCGAATATGTTCTCAGACAGTTGCCCTTAGGCTCGCCATACGCCGTTACGGTTACATTTATCGGTTTCGGCGAACAGAAGAAGATGGGATACAGCCTTAATCAGGGCGACCTGTTGCAGGTAGATTTCCAGCTACAGGAGGAAGCATCCGCTTTAGATGCTGTGACTGTAGTAGCCAACAGTTTGAAGAAAAGCATAGACCGTCTGGGCGCTTCAACTTCGATAACGCCGAAGGATATTCAAACGCTTCCTGCCAATGGCAGAAATTTCACCTCGCTGATGCAGTTGTCGCCATTGAGCAGCGGAAGCAACCTGGGCGGACAGTTGGCCTCGTCGACTTCTTATACGATAGACGGAATGACAGCCCGCGGCCCTCTTTCGGGAGGTATGACCAACCGCGGCCCATACCTGCTGTCGATAGAAGCCATCCGCGAGTTCGGCGTCGTTACCAACGACTATGACATTACGCAGGGACGCGCCGGAGGAGGAACCATCAGCGCCGTAACGAAATCGGGCGCCAATATACCGACAGGTTCGGCATACGGCTATCACCGGGCGGACTGGCTGTCGAGCCCGTACGATAACCGCGGCAATGAACGTACCGACGCATATTCTACGTCACAATACGGATTTACGCTCGGCGGGCCTCTTATCAAAAACAAATTGCATTATTTCGTTTCGTGGGATCACCAGCAGGATATACATCCGTTTTACATTGCCGATATTCAAAATAAAGAAGACGAAATACGGCTGCGCCTCAGCCGGGAAACGTTAGAAGAGTTTCTGCGGATCGCACGCGCAGATTATGGCGTCGCCGATTCGAAACAAACGGGATCGTTTGAGAGAAACAGGCCGTCAAACAGCGTCTTTGCAAGACTCGACTGGCAAATCAACGCTACCAACCTGCTTACGGTAAGAGACAACTTCAATCACGATAAAAACCATCTGGGCGTAAGCGACAATACAACCATAAACCTTTACGAGGTGTACGGAACACATTACAGTATGGACAACAGTTTTTTAGCCACGTTAAGATCGGTACTCGGACTACGGACAACCAACGAAGCCAAACTCCAGTATCTCTATACCAAAGATGACGGACGCCCCAATGAAGAACTTCCCGCCAAAAATATCCCGCGGGCTATCGTTGAGAACGTCGAATCAACCATCGACGGAGAAACATACCGTACCAATATACAGTTGGGAGGCCAGCGCTATCTTCCCGAAACGTTTATCAATAACGTGGTACAGTTTGTAGATAATCTGTATTATTCAACCAATAACATTAACTATGTATTCGGGTTCGACATGATGTATACGCATCTCAATTCTCTGGCTACAAGCGAAATGAACGGACGCTTTTATTACAGTGGCCTCGACGCTTTCCGGAATAACGCGCCCTACCGTTTTGTACGCGAAGTACCCATCGGCGACCCGACGGTAAAGCAGGGCGTTTTAAACACGGCGCTTTATGCGCAAATGCAATTTAAACCTTTTGACGGAGGAGAGATTACGGCAGGAGTAAGGGCCGATTACAGCGGTTACTTTTCCAAGCCTGAAGATAACAAACTGCTGATGCAGGAGCTTGGACTGAAAACAAACAATACGGTCAAGACTTTCCAGCTCCAGCCTCGCGTGCAACTGACATGGGACGTCGGGAACCGGCAAACGGACGTCATCAAGGCCGGCGCCGGTATCTTCGGTTCGAACCTCAACAACTATTCGATGGTGAACAATCTTGAGTTTGACGGACTGCGCGTCCTGGCGATCGATTCACGGAATCTTAACGGCTTCCAGCCCAATTTCCCGGGATACCGCAATAATCCTTCTTCTGTGCCGGGAGAGGAAATGTTTGCCCGGTTAAATGAAGAAAAGGTAGCTACTTTCAATATCAACAGCAAGGACGTGAAGGTGCCCACGCTGTATAAAATGAGTTTATCTTACAATCGCTTCTTTTCAGACAGATTGCGCGCGGGGATAACCGGATATGCTTCATTTGCACGCAATAATTATATGTATGTAGACCGCAACATGGTGGACGAACCTTTCTTCCGTCTTGCAAACGAAGGCGGACGAGGCGTTTACGTGCCTGCTTCCACCATTCCGGACAACAGTACCGGCCCCGACTGGAATAACGGACGTAAATCAAATGCGGTAGGCCGCGTGCTGGAACTTGTCAGCGACGGGAAAATAAATACCTTCGATGTGGTTGCAGATGTAACGTGGAGATTTCTTAAGGACGGACAGATTAATGCCAGCTATACCTGGAACAATTCTAAAGAAAACACTTCCTACAACGGCAACGTTGCCAACTCGGCAACGATGTACCAGTATGTTGTAGACGACCCGCGCGATCTGAATACAATGTCATACTCCAGCCAGTTTCGGCATAAAGTCGTATTTTACGGTTCATCGCCAACATTCTACGGATTTACGTTTGGCATACGGTATAGCGGAACGGCAGGCGGACGTTACTCATTACTTGCAGGCGGAAATATCAACGGCGACTTTTACAATGGCAACGAACTTGCTTTCGTATTCGACCCCAACGATTCTGCAACGCCGCAAAATATACGCAACGGCATCAACGAACTGCTTGAAAACCCTGAAGTAGCCGAAAGTCTTAAAACATATATCCGCAGCAGCTTCGGCAAAGTGGCGGAACGAAACGGCGGAATTAATAATAACCTGAGCGGCGTATTCGACGTCAGGTTGACAAAACGCTTTAATGTTTACAAAAATCACGGCTTTGAACTGTCATTCGACATTTTCAATGTTGCCAACCTGATCAACAAGGAAAAAGGGCTTACCTATAATAACCTCGGAAATCAAACGCTGTACAGCTTAACAGGTTTCGACCAAACGACCAGGGAATTTAAATACAGCGTAAGACCGAACATCGGCGTTCCCTCGCCAGGCGGAGACACCTGGCAAATGCAGCTTGGCGTCAAATATTCATTTTAACGAATAAAAACAGGGGCGCTTCCGGGAAACATCCATTTCGCGTTTTTACGGCAGGCTTTTTGCGTTCGACCCGGGTTTGACAGTCGTTCAACCCGGATCAGACGCAACTTTTTTTGCATTGATGCAAAATCCAATATCACAAATAACTACCTTTGTAAACTCTACAGATAACATTACATATTTTAATTTGAGAAATGGAATACAATTTCAGAGAAATCGAAAAGAAGTGGCAGGAATACTGGAATGCCCATAAGGTTTATCAGATAAAAGAAGATGAAAGTAAACCTAAATACTATGTGTTGGATATGTTTCCCTATCCATCCGGGGCAGGACTGCATGTAGGGCATCCGCTCGGTTATATTGCATCTGATATTTATTCACGCTATAAAAGATTATGCGGTTTCAATGTATTGCATCCGATGGGATATGACGCTTACGGGCTTCCGGCAGAACAATATGCCATCCAAACCGGGCAACATCCGTATATTACTACCAAAAAGAATATCGAACGATACCGGGAACAATTAGATAAGATAGGTTTTTCGTTCGACTGGAGCCGCGAGGTACAAACCTGCGACCCGGGCTATTACCATTGGACGCAGTGGGCGTTTATTAAAATGTTCAACAGTTATTATTGTTATGACAGGCAACAGGCGCGCCCGATTGACGAATTAACAGCAGCCTTTGAACAGGCAGGCGCTGCGCCGTTACATATAGCCTGCAGCGAAGAATATACATTTACAGCCGGCGAATGGAAAGATAAAAGCGAACGCGAAAAGCAGGAAATATTAATGAACTGCCGCATCGCTTATTTAGGCGATACGATGGTAAACTGGTGTCCGGCTTTAGGAACGGTACTGGCCAATGACGAAGTAATCAACGGGCTTTCCGGACGGGGAGGATATCCCGTAGAGCAAAAAATGATGCGCCAGTGGTGCCTGCGCGTTTCGGCTTATGCGCAACGTTTACTGAATGGCCTGGATACAATCGACTGGACAGAGTCGCTGAAAGAAACGCAGCGCAATTGGATTGGCCGCAGCGAAGGGGCCGAAATACAATTTGAAGTAAAAGATTCTCCCATAAAGTTCACTGTTTTTACTACGCGCGCCGATACGATCTTTGGCGTCACCTTCATGGTATTAGCGCCGGAAAGCGAATTAACGGACGCGCTTACTGCAAAAGAACAACATTCCGAAGTAAAAAAATACATGGAAGCAACCAAAAAGAAAACAGAACGCGAACGTATTGCCGATAAAAAAGTAACCGGAGTATTTTCCGGTTCGTATGCCATCAATCCCGTCACCGGCGAAGCGATTCCCGTCTGGATCAGCGATTATGTACTGGCAGGATATGGCACAGGGGCGATTATGGCCGTACCGGGGCACGATAGCCGCGACTATGCTTTTGCCAAACATTTTAATTTGCCTGTCATTCCTCTAATTGAAGGCTGCGATATATCCGAAGAAAGTTTCGACGCCAAAGAAGGAATCATGACAAACTCTCCCCAAAAGGGAAAAGAAACAGAAGGCGGTTTAGTATTAAACGGTTTGGAAGTACCTCAGGCCATCGCCAAAACAAAACAATACATCGAAGAAAAAAGATCAGGTAAAATAAAAATCAATTACCGTCTTCGCGACGCTACTTTCAGCCGTCAACGGTACTGGGGCGAACCGTTTCCCGTTTACTATGATGCAAACGGAATGCCCCAACCTGTTCCGATGGATAAATTACCGCTGGAATTGCCGGAGGTAAATAAATTTCTTCCTACAGAAACAGGCGAACCTCCTTTAGGACGCGCCGACAAATGGGCGTGGGACAGCGCAAACGGAAAAGTAACGGAAACATCCCTGATAGATAATCAAACCATTTTCCCGCTCGAACTGAATACAATGCCCGGATTTGCAGGTTCGTCGGCTTATTATATCCGCTACGAAGATCCGCATAACGATAAAGCTTTGGCAGATAAAAAAACAAATGCTTACTGGGGAAACGTAGATTTATATTTAGGCGGTACCGAACATGCTACCGGACATTTGATATACAGCCGCTTCTGGAATAAATTTCTTTATGATCTGGGCGTTGTCAAGGATGAAGAACCTTTTCAAAAACTGATCAACCAGGGAATGATTCAGGGACGGTCTAACTTTGTGTATCGCATAAACGGTACGAATACATTCGTATCCCTGAACCTGAAACATACGTATGAAGTTACCCCTTTGCATGTAGACGTCAACATCGTAAGCAATGATATCCTGGATATGGAAGCCTTCCGTAACTGGAACCCGGAATATAAAACCGCCGAATTCATAACGGAAGACGGTAAGTATATTTGCGGATGGGCCGTGGAAAAAATGTCTAAATCCATGTTCAACGTAGTGAACCCGGATGTGATTGTCGAAAAATACGGAGCGGATACGTTACGCCTTTACGAAATGTTTTTAGGCCCTCTGGAACAATCCAAACCCTGGGATACGAACGGTATAGACGGCGTTCACCGTTTCCTTAAAAAGTTAGTTGCCCTGTTCTCCGGCCATACGGGTTCATTCGATATATCAGATGATAAACCGGCAGCCGGCGAATTAAAGTCGCTCCATAAACTGATTAAAAAAGTAACTTTTGACATTGAACATTTTTCCTTCAATACTTCAGTAAGCGCCTTTATGATTTGCGTCAATGAATTAACCGCGTTAAAGTGTAATAAACGGGAAATAGTAGAAACATTAGTAATCGTCCTGTCGCCGTTTGCCCCGCATATAGCGGAAGAATTATGGCACAGGTCAGGTAATACGGCAACGATCGTAGAAGCGCAATGGCCTTCCTGGAATGAAGAATATCTGAAAGAAGAGGTCGTTACCTATGCCGTTTCGTTCAACGGGAAAGCTCGCTTCAGTATGGAATTGCCGGCGGAAACGCTCCGCGAAGAGGTTGAAAAAGCAGCCTTAACGCACGAGAGCGCCGCAAAGTGGCTGGAAGGCAAGGTTCCCAAAAAGATAATTGTCGTGCCAAATAAAATCATAAATATCGTAATTTAATGCAGAAACATATCCGAAACGTTTTTTATTCCATCCAGGACTATCTGATGATTTTCATTGGAACCATACTTTACGGGTTCGGTTTCAATGGATTCATACTTTCAAATGAAATCGTAACCGGTGGGGTGAGCGGTATCAGCGCGCTTATATTCTTTGCATTTTCCATTCCGGTTTCCGTTTCCTACTTAGTGATTAATATTGTCTTATTGGCCATTGCCTTTAAAATATTAGGCTTTAAATTTCTGATAAAAACAATATTCGGGGTTATTTCCTTATCTGCTTCCCTGTCTCTTTTCGAATGGTTATTAGGCGGCGTCCCCATAATTAAAGACCAGCCCTTTATGTCTATCATCCTTGGCGGCGGGATATGCGGCACGGGACTGGGAATCATATTCTCGGCAAACGGCAGTACCGGCGGAACGGATATTATTGCCGCTATCATCAATAAATACAAAAATATTTCCATAGGAACCGGATTACTCTTTTTTGATTTTATAATTATCAGTTCCTCTTATTTACTTTTTGAAGATGTAAATAAGATTATTTTCGCTTTTGTCGAGATGGGCGTAAGTAATTATATGCTCGACCGTATCATCAACGCCAACCGGCAGTCTGTCCAGTTTCTTATCTTTTCACAAAAATACGACGAAATAACCGAGCATATTATCAAAGATTTAGGAAGAGGCTGTACGCTGCTCGACGGGGCAGGGGGGTATTCCGGTAAACCTGTTAAAGTAATTGTCTTATTAGCCAAAAAATCCGAATCCGTCACCATTTTCAGATTAATAAAAGAAATAGACAGCCAGGCCTTCATTTCTCAAAGCGTCGTCAGAGGCGTATATGGAGAAGGATTCGACCAGATCAAGACTTGATTTATTTAATTTACATAAACTCTAATGTTCACAGTTATGAAAAGAATAAAGACAATTTTAGCAGTCATTCTGTTGGCGGTATTGGCGGGATGTGGAGAAAACAAACAGTCAGACGGCGATTTAATCATCGTCGACGTTTCGAAAAGTTATCCTGAAAAAGAACTGATTCTTCAGGATTTTATGGATGTGGAATATATTGCGCTGGAAACCAATGACGAATTTCTTACGCAAGGTTCGGTACAGGATGCAGGAAAGGAATACTTACTGGTAATAAATCGGAATAATGACGGGGATATTTTTATTTTTGACAGAAAAACCGGTAAAGGAGTAAGGAAAATAAACCGGCAGGGGCAAGGGGCGGAAGAATATGCAGGTATTAATGGGATTACGCTTGACGAAACCAATGGCGAAATATTCGTAA
>JAITRG010000093.1 GCA_031288515.1 Tannerellaceae bacterium | reverse complement strand
CGCTTTGCAAGGATTCGCTCTGTTATTGACACCACTATCAAAAATGGACAGGATGTTTTTACCGCTTTGAAATGTCTTGCTGACATCCAATGCATGAATACTACCTGAGTAGTTACAATGATTTTTTTTGAAGAAATAAATACCTCTCTATGGATTGGGGGAACGTTTATGCCGACAGGGGTCGAAAAGTAATGGATAATACTGCTACACAAAAACTTTATTTTTTTTCGTTTTTCCGTCACATTATTCGTAAAGCAGTTACAGTAAGAACAATAAGTGTGACTGAGGTGTGACTGGAGCGTGACGGAACGGTTTCAGACACGCCGTTTCCGTCACGTTCCGTCACACTCCCGTCACGCCTATTATTCTGTATATAATATAGTTGCAGGAAATGTGACTGAAAAAATGAAAAAAAATAAAGTTTTGAAGTAATGTATCCCGTTTGTCTGTCTGTGGCCTGTTCACTGGGGAATCTGCCACGTTGCGGGCCGGTTGCGCCGCTTGGACAGGCCTGCGCTCTAACGGGAGCTTCGGAAGCATAAATTATATGTTTGCCCTGAAATTAATGTGTTAAAGTAGAACTAATATTCTGCCTTTTACCATCCTGTTCATCCGCCGGCCATCCTGTGATGTTTTTTTGTTTACCATCAAATGGATTTATTCACGAAAATAATGTATTTTAGCGGATAAAATATTCACAAATTATTTAATACAAATGAAACACCTGATAATTACTCTCTTAGGCTTACTTTCGTTTATGCCTGCAATGGCGCAGACAGGTGAAGTTTGCAGGTTTCCGCAAGATCCTACGTTAAACAAACCGGATGTATACAAAGGGTTTGACGTCATAACGCTGCTTGATAGTACGCGAGTTGTCGTACAGCCTACCGGTTCCGGAACATTTTCCGTTTATAAGGCCTTTAAAGTACAAACGCCCAAAGGGGCGGTAAACAACCGGGTCGTTGTATACGACTACGACCCGCTGACCGCTTTTGCCCAATTCCGGTATGCCGTTATTTACCGGGCGAACGGCGATGTGGTAAACCTGGATGTAACCCGGGCATGCGACTATGCCGCTCCCGCGCGGGCCATCTTCTGGGGAGCCCGCCAGATCATGCTGGAAACAGGCTGGCTCGAACCGGGTGATATTGTCGAATATGAAATTGTCAAAAAAGGATTTACCTACGCCTTATTATCGCCCGGCGATGATGAATCCCGCTTTATTCCTCCGATGCGCGGACAGTTTTATGATATCGTTCCTTTCTGGGTATCGGAGCCTACTGTACGGAAAATATACCAGGTTTCTTTACCCATGGAGAAAGAACTGCAATACCGGTTTTACCAGGGCGAATGCGCTTCCTCCATGCGTTATGAAGAGAGTGGAAAGGTATATACTTTCGCTTTAGATAATGCCATGCCGTTTAAAGGAGAACCTAATATGGTGGATTTATTTGATTCCGCCCCGAAATTATTTATGTCGTCTACTCCCCGGTGGCAGGATAAATCGCTGTGGTTTTATAAAGTGAACGAAGATTATGGAAGTTTTGCTCCGCTGCCCGAAGCTCAGAAGAAAGTGGACGAACTGATTAAAGGGAAAAAAACGGAAATGGAGAAAATAGAAGCGCTTACTCACTGGGTGGCCGACAATATCCGCTATTCGGGCATCTCGATGGGGAAAGGAGAAGGGTATACGCTTCATAATACAAAGATGAATTATACGGATCGTTGCGGGGTATGCAAAGATATTGCAGGTACGCTTGTTTCGTTTCTGCGCATGGCGGGCTTTGAATCTTACCCGGCTATGACAATGGCCGGTAGCCGCGTGGAAACCATTCCGGCAGACCATTTCAACCACTGTGTGGCGGTGGTTAAATTAGCAAACGGAACGTATATGCCACTTGATCCGACATGGGTTCCTTTTGTTCGCGAATTGTGGAGCAGCGCCGAGCAGCAACAAAACTATTTACCCGGCGTACCGGAAGGTTCGGGCCTGCTTCTGACGCCTCTTTCTCCTCCCGAAAATCATTACGTACGTATCGCCGCCAATCATACGCTGGACGAAAAAGGTACATTAAACGGGCAATTTACCATTACTGCCGAAGGACAGTCAGACAGTAATATCCGCCGGATATTTACGCAAGGCCTGCAAACCGAATGGCAAAACGCCATGGAGCAACAACTGTTAGCCGTTTCGCCTAAAGCCAGATTAATCCGTGTAGACTACGGCAAAAACCCGAAAGATTACCTGGCGGCGCCCATCAAAATAACCTTCCGTTACGAAATACCGGATTATGCGATCCCCGGAAAAGAGGAAATACTGCTAAAACCGATGGTAATGAATAATCTGTATGCATCCGTACAGTCGCATCTCCGTATCGATACGGAGATGGAAAATCGTAAATATGGTTTCCGCGATGCTTGCTCGCGCCTAGTAGAACTGGATGAAACGATACAACTTCCTAAAGGGTACAGGTTATTGACGGCCTCTAAAAAAGACACGAAGAAAAGCGGGGCAGCCGATTTCGACGGTTCCCTGCAACAGGAAGGCAATACGATCAAACTTTACCAGAAGCTCGCCCTGAAAAAACGCATTTATGACGCTTCGGACTGGGAGGGTTTCCGTGACGCCGTAAATACGCAGAAAAGCTATGGGGAGTATCTCGTTATCAGTAAATAATAAGTACACTCGAATAAATAAATAAACAATTAAATAAAAATGAAAAGAATATATACTATAATACTTCTGAACTTCATCGCTTCGCTTTCGCTGTTTGCCGTTTCAGAAGCCGAATATGGAGCGCTTTCCAAAACATACAGGCTGAACGCCGATGGTAGTTTTGAATACAGATATAATATGAACTTAACGCTGTTTACCCATACGGCGATGAACCGTACGTATGGAGAGAGCTTTATTGTGTACAATCCTGCGTTTCAGGAATTGAAGATACATACCTCATATACCAGACAGAAAGACGGAACGATCATAAAAACGCCCGAAAACGCCTTTGTGGAAGTATTACCCCGTCAGGCGGCCAACGCTCCGGCTTACAATCGCCTGAGAGAAATGGTAGTCGTACATACCGGATTGGAACTTGGCGCAACGATCTACCTGGATTATTCTATTATTTCCAAACCGGGTTATCTGCCCGAACTGGATATATGCGATGCTATTGAACAAACGTCGCCTGTAAAAGAGTACACAATTACCCTTTCGGTTCCTGAAAATAAACCGCTGCATTATGCGTTGATTAATTCAGCCGTTAAACCCTCGGTTCGTTCCTCAAACGGAGTAACGGAAGTAAACTGGCGGATACGGAACCTGCCGGCAGCGTCCGTCGCGCCGTTAGTCAGCGCCGCGGGAGGCGGTAAACAATTACTTGTAGCCTCTACCTATGCTTCAAATGAAGAAGCTATTAAAACGTTAAGCAAACAATTTACGCCGGCGGACGATATGCCGCTGTTATCACTTTCCGAAACCCTTACGGAACGTTCAACAACCGATACGGAGAAGCTTCAGGCAATCCTTGCACACGTGGTCGATCATGTAGGGCTCAGCCGTTTATCATTGCAGGAAACCGGTTTCCGTATCCGCTCCTCTACGGATGATGTGAATCCTTCGGCTTACGGAACGGAAGCGGAAAAACTGAATTTACTGACCGGCTTACTCAATGCAGCCGGCATTAAAGCGGAAGCTGCCGCCGCTTATTATACCCGTGCCGATCTGAATGGTTACGGCCTTAGCGGTATTGATGAATTGTTTGTGCTGGCCAACGCCGACGGTAAACAATATTTGCTTACTCCAAAGACAAAGCTTGCATCGCCGGTAGATAGCTATACCAATTATGCACAGTATGTAAGTATTACAAACTCAGGTAAACAAATAACGCTTAAAGCCCCCGATAAAAAATTGGAATATGCCTATTCCATTACCTTGTCTCCAGAAAAAGCCGAGATTCAAACGAATGGTACGGACAAAAGAGATCAGACACTGGTAAACAACAATGGATATATCCTCCTTTCGCTTCCGGAAAGCGCTGAAGGTATCTCTAATGCCGCTTACAAGACGTACAACAGCAAACGGGAGGTGAATTTATTACTGCCCGGTAAAGCCAATGAAAACTATACGTATACCATTCAGTTACCGCCTGGTATGGAACTGAGTACGCCCGAAACAACCCAAACGACGGATAACGTTGCAGGAAAAGCAACCTATGCTGTCCGCCAGGACGGTAACCGGGTGGAAGTAAAACGTACATTGAACATCAATAAACAATTGATAACTCCCGCCGATTATGCTTCTTTCCGCAATCTTATGATAGAATGGGCGGATATAAATAAACGCCGGTTGCTTTTTAAAGTAACGAAGGCGCCGGCGCCAGGCCCGTTTGTCGCAGATGCGCGTCCGACTGCCTTACTGGATTCCATCTTGCAATTCGGGCTGGATCGCGAAGCTTTGTTTACGATACTGGGAAACGTCAAACCGATGAGTTCGGTTATCTCATTTACGTATCCCATCGCCAATGCCGACAGCGCCCGGAGAACAAGCGCGAACATACTGAACCGAACCGAACATGGCCGGTTCTTAGACGAACTCCATACGATCCAGGAACTGATGAACCGGATAGATTTTCCCGATCTTCGCTTTATCGTCGTCCCCTATCAGGATGCGCAGGACAATAAACGCATCATACAGGTCAGCTCTGTCAGGATAAGCGCGCTGGACAGTCTGCTCAGGAAACAGGAAAGTTTCTTCGGACAGTTCGGACTGGTTCCGGGCGCCGATCCGAACGTAGTTGCGAGCGTAATAGAGAATGCCGGCATTTATGAACGTTATCGCGGATACGGATATCTGTTCGGTTATCCCGACCATGCGGTTGACTTTTTTGTCGACGCCTCCCTTGCGCTCGATACATCAGGGACGTTCGTTAGCCGCGCGTTTTTCAATATCCCCGTCCATGCCGGCAAAGAAGGCTATTTTGTTTACGCCAACCCGGCGGATTATGCGCCGGCAGCCGTCGATTCGGCCATTTATTACAGGGCGCAGGACGTATTAAGCCGATATGAAGCTATCCGCAGCAACTATCTGAATGCCGACAGCACGCTGCAAGCCTTCCGGTTGCTTCAGGAGTTCTTTTACAAACCATAAGGTGGGAAAAACCAATATAGCAAAGATCAGCGCTTATACGGGCGTCTCAATTGTCGTGGCCAATATGATCGGTACCGGCGCCTTTACAAGTCTGGGATTTCAGGTAGAATATCTGCATCATACGTTCAGCATATTGTCTCTCTGGATATTGGGCGGCATCCTGGCGCTGTCGGGCGCTTTCAGTTATGCGGAAGTAGGGACTGTGATCAAGAAATCAGGAGGGGAATATGCCTTCCTGTCGCATATCTATCATCCGTTTGTCGGATACCTTTCGGGATGGATATCGCTGACCGTAGGCTTTGCCGCGCCGGTGGCGCTTTCGACCATTGCGTTTATGGAATATCTCCCGGTGCAGATTGCCTATCCCCGGATTGCCGGGATTCTGCTGATCGCCGCCATTACGCTCGTTCACAGTTACAGCCTCCGCTCAAGCTCGAAGTTTCAGAACATAAGTACGCTGTTTAAGATTCTGTTGATACTGGTCATCATAGGGATTGGCTTGATCGTACCCCAGGGAGCGGACAACGCTCTGACTTTCCGGCCGTCCTACCTTTCGGAGATCACCTCCGCCGCCTTTGCGGTAAGTCTGATTTATGTGAGTTATTCGTATTCGGGCTGGAACGCTGCGGCTTATATTTCCGAAGAGTTCCGGAATCCCGTTAAAGCCTTGCCCATAGCGCTTATCGGCGGGACATTGATCGTTATGTTCCTGTACACGCTGCTGCAATATGTATTCTTAAAACATGTGCCGTTCGACCGGCTTACCGGAGCCATTAATGTAGGTACGCCGGCCATTGAACATATGCTGGGGCCGGCCTTCGCCAGCCTTTTCGGCGCTACCATCTCCCTGCTGCTCATCTCCGGCATAAGCGCCATGACGTGGGTTGGCCCGCGGGTGACGGCCAGCATTGCCCGGGAGCATTACCTGTGGAGATACTTCACCGCCAATTCCAAAGGTATACCGGTCAAATCATTGTGGCTGCAATTCGTCTTAAGCGCGTTGCTGCTGATCACCGGGACGTTCGAACAGATTATGATCTACTGCGGCATCCTGCTGACTCTGTCTACCCTGCTGGTTGTCGCCGGCGTCTTTATCCTGAGGCGCAGGAAGCAGACGGAATCCGGCTATAAAAGCCCGCTTTTCCCCCTGTTCCAGCTTCTGTTTATCGGAGTCTCGCTCTGGATGATTGTATTTGCGCTGATCCGTAATCCGTACGAAACGCTTATCGGCCTCAGCAACCTGGTTGTCGGGGGGATCGCCTATTTTGCCGATCGGAGGATGTAACCGCCGGCCGAGGCTCAAAATACCCATCTGTAGGTATTTCATCCGGGAGATTAAAATGATATTTTTGTGGTCTCTTTTTAATTTTATAGATTGTGAATAAATTAAGACTTATATCAATTCTGATTCTGTTCGTCCGTTGCACGGCGCTCTTATCCCAGGATAAGCTGTTCGATTTCACAGGAACTGTTGTTGATAACGACACCCGTAAACCCATTGAAGCCTGCCTCGTTGCGATACCGGACCGGCAGCTATGGGCGATAACCGACGAAGCGGGCCGTTTCAGCATACCAAAGTTGAGAGCAGGAGTTTACAACTATGAAGTATCCTATATCGGTTACCGCCGCTACCAGGGCGTCATCACGGTGAACGAAACAGCCACAGCCGGTAGCTGGGACATCGTCATCCGTTTGGAAGAGCAAAGCCTGGCGCTTGATGAAGTAACCGTCACGGCGAAGGAAACAAAGCTGAGATCCGCCTCCGTTATCGACCGGACAGCCATTCAGCACATCCAGGCCAAGTCTGTGGAAGACATGCTGCAACTGGTTCCCGGCGGACTGACAAAGAACCCCAACCTGGCGACTGCCGGACAGGCTTACGTACGCGAAATATCCGTCAATGCCAATAATGCGATGGGGACGACCGTCCTGGTGGACGGGGCGCCGCTGTCGAACGATGCAAACATACAGGTACTGTCTACCGCCCGGAGCGGTATCCGGCTCTCCGAAAACGAATCGTCTGCCGGGCTGTACCAGTCAACCGCCGGCCGGGGATACGACCTGCGCACCCTCTCGCCCGACAATGTCGAATCGGTAGAGGTTATCCGCGGAATCGCCGGGGTTGAATACGGCAACCTTACATCGGGCGCAATGATTATAAAGACCAAATCCGGCGCTACGCCGCTCGAAATAAAAGCCAAAACCGACGAGTTCTCCAAGATGTTCTACGGCGGCAAGGGCTTTTCCTTAGGCCGCAATGCCGGCGCAGTCAACCTCTCCGTCGACTACACCCAATCGTACACCGATACCCGGAGGAAATATGAAGGCTACGAGCGCATCACGGCGAATGCAGGCTACTCCAACGTCTTTATGAAATCGTCACGCCCCCTGACATTCAACCTGCGCGTCGCTTATTTCCGCAATATTAACAGCCGTAAATCAGACCCTCAGTTGCGAACCGAAGAACGGATCGATAACAAAAACCAAGGAGTCCGCTTCACGCTGGAAGGAAACTGGCGGCTGAACACAACGCTCGTCTCCAACCTTGATTACAGTTTCATGGTCAGCCGCAGTCATCAGATGGATTACGAGAAACGGTTCACCGTCCTGCATACGGGAATCACTCCCATCGCCGAATCAACCGTAGACGGCGAGTTCGAATCCCGCTATCTGAATGCCTCTTATTACTCAGAACGCACCGTCGACGGAAAACCCCTGAATGTATTCGCTCAGATCAAGCTCAACAAACTCATTCCGCTGGGCGAAAATGCGTTTATCAACCTGAAAATCGGCGGCGACTGGAAACAGGATTCCAACGACGGCGATGGGCTGGTGTTCGACCCGCTCCATCCTCCGGTGATCAATTCCGTACAAACCATTCGTCCGCGTTCGTACAAATCGATCCCGGCTCTGAGTATCGGATCCGTATTCATGGAAAACAAAACGCAGTTACCCATCGGACGTACGCAATTGACGCTGCAGGGAGGCGTCCGCCTGTCGAACCTCTTCGTTGATCCGGGCGCCGGCATGAGAGACGTCTCCAAGCTCGAGCCGCGCGTCAACGCCGAATACCGGCTCCTCGACAAATCCGACAACCGGCTGTTCGACAATCTGAGCCTGGTGGGAGGATTTGGCATATCGGCCAAGATGCCCTCCTTATTGTATCTTTATCCCGACAAAGCCTATTTCGATGAAAGCAGCCTGACGTATCTCAAATCTGATTTGTCGAAAGGATTAGCCGTTATGACGACCCGGATTATCAACGACACTTCGAATCCCGGCCTGAAAGCCTCCGTAAATAATAAATACGAAGCAGGCATAGCCGCCGCAATCCGTAAGATAACGGGAAATGTCACCTTCTTTTACGAACATGTCAGAGACGAATTTGGATTTGCCAACGTGCCGGTGATTGTCCCTTACTATTCTTACTCCATCCCGGCTCCGGGAGCGGGAGAAAGCAGGATAGACAACTTCTTCTACCGCGACGGCGCCGTTTACTATACGCAGGGAGGGACGGAGCATCCGGCCTCCCGGGCGTTGATGCATAACATACGTTCTTATTCAAGCCCATCGAACCGGAACGAAACCTTCAAGAAAGGAATCGAATACACCGTAAACCTGGGGCAGATACCGGCGCTGAAAACATCCGTGGTCGTCGACGGCGCTTGGTTACATATCAGATATAAGTCAAACGAACCCTCCTGCCAAGACGTTGTCACGACTCTGGGAACCGATTATCCCTATATGCCGCTCATGCCGGCCGGTTCCGGATCCGTAAACAGCCGGTTCAATACCAACTTCCGCTTCATAACGCATATCCCCAACCTGAAGATGATTTTCTCTACAACGGCCCAGGTTGTATGGAGCGAGACGTCTCAGAACGCTTACGAAGACGCTGCCGGGAATCCTGCCTACTACATGGCAGTCGACCCGCAGAATGGAAACGGAGAGATAAAGGCCCACGTCAACCCTATCGGGTTTATTGATAAAAACGGCAACTACAATCCATGGAAAGACGAGTATTACGACATTTTCCAGTACCGGAGGATGGTAACGATCTTCACGCACAACAATTATTTCGGCAAGGAACGCTATCCGGTAACAACGATACTGAACTTTAAGCTGACCAAAGAATTCAGCCGGATACTGGACTTTTCCTTCATTGCCAACAATTTCCTGAGCATCGCCGGGAAGCATAAACGAACCACCGCTTCGGGCTACGCCAACCTGACGATTCCGCTCTATTTCGGCGCAGAGATAACAGTGAAACTATGATACAACAATAATACAATCATTTCTAACATTTAAAAATTGAATAATTATGCTCAAACAAACAGCTTTATTACTTGCTATGGCGGCAACGATGTTTGTCGCTTCGTCTTGCGGCGACGATGACGATGACGATGATGTGGCAAAGAATTACAGCGTCACCGTTACGCTGGTTGCCCCCGATGGTATTGCCGTAGACATTACGAACCTGAAGACCGTAGCGGTCAATACGACCACTGGCATTGAAACTACATTAACCGACTTGAATGGCGACGGCCTGCCGGCGGAAGCCATCCTGCCTGCCGGCGAATACGACTTCCGCGCTTCGGGTACGAGCGAAAGCGGCGACTTCAAACTGAACGGATTGACCTCCGCTTCCGTTTACGAAGACAAGAATGTGAGTATTGACCTGAACATCGTTTCGGGCGGCGGACTCATCTTTAAGGAAATCTATTACGCCGGCGTTATGAGTTATTACTGGAAGGACGGCTTCTTTGAACTGTACAACAACTCCGACGAAGTGCAGTATCTCGACGGCCTCATCGTAGGCATTGTAGACGGAGGCTTCGGCGCGCCCTCCCCTTGGGCGGACGAAAGCGGCGCCCTGCCCAGCCGTTATCCGATGACCAACCATACGATTTATTTCCCCGGTTCCGGGTCGGAATATCCGGTGCAGCCGGGAGAAGGCGTCGTCGTCGCTACCGTAGCCATCAACCACTCGGCGCGCACGCTGACCGACGAAGACGATCCCTCGCCGGTAGATCTGAGCCATGCCGACTGGAATATCTACATCCCGGCGCAGGCTTCCGACGTCGAAGTGGCCGGAATACCTAATACGCTGGTAGCGTTCAGTACCTGGGGACTTGACTTCATGCCCGGCGTAAACGGCGCATCGCTCATCCTGGCCAAACTGCCGGAAGGGACTTCCGTACCCGACTTTGTCGACAATCCCGACAACCACCAGAAAGTGCCCGGAGGTACAATGTGGGATCAGTTAATGATTCCGCATGAATACGTCATTGATGGCGTAGACATTGTTTATGCCGAAGAAGGACAGCAATACAAACGCCTCCTGTCTTCCGAAGACGTCGGTATGGCCTGGGTGTACGGCGAAAAACCCGGCGACAGCTCCGCCTATACGGGTAAGAGCCTCCGGCGGAAGGTCATCGCCGTTACCACTGAAGGGAAAACGGTTTACAAAGACACCAACAACTCCAGCGAAGACTTCATCATCGGCGGCGGGACTCCCACACCGGGCGTTCATCCCTCTGAAATAGACAAATAACCAGAACCGGCTCAGGAAGGCTGGCCTCGGCCGGCCCCCGGAGCCGGATTTTATACAGATTCGGAAAAAATGTCATCAGGATATAAATTGTTATTACTCTTACTCTTCCCCGCCTGCTGCATCGCCCAGACAGGCGCCGGATGGGAAAGCAAGGCGTTGTATAAAGATCACCTGTATCTGAACCGCCTCCTTCACGACAGTCATAACCCGGTTTCCATACTGGATGCGCCGGCCGACGTAGCCGACTTCGAAGTCCGCTACACAGCGGAACAGGGAGATTATAAGCGGATCGATCAGGGGCAGCGGGAGACGACCCGGACAGGTAGAATATTCGGTATCAGGAAAACAGACCGCCTCGCCTTCGAAGGAGAAATCGAATACGCCAATCGAATGCAGGCGGACAAAAAATGGTCGAGCGCTCTCTTTATCTCCGGCAGCAACCCGTTCTTTCTCGCCGATTCGATCGCCGGCGACCAGGGGACGGAACAGTTTACGCTCTCCGGAGGACTATCTTACATCGTCACATCGCGCTGGAGAGGCGCTCTGCGGGCCGTTTACCACGTCGGAACGCTCGCCGACCAGGCCGATCCCCGCCCGCTGACGCACGGCATGCGCTTCAACCTGAATCCCGGCTTAGACTATCGCTTCAGCCCGTCGCTCTCCCTCGGTATCTCGGCCGGTATTGGCCGCCTGAGCGAATCGGCCGCATACGCCGTCGTCAATTCGGTAGAACCGAGCGTAAGCAATATCTTCCTCTTCAAGGGACTCGGCAGTCCCGAAATAAAAAGCGCCATCGGCTACAGGCGCCGGTACGAAGGAAACCGGTACAGCGGACACATCCAGCTCGTATGGAACGCTTCGCCCGCTTCGGGCAACTTCCTCGAACTTGGCTATCTTGCCGAACGCGAAGACGCCGCCGACGGAGATACGGGATTTGACTTCAAAGGCGGCGGCTACCGGGCGGCAACCTGTATGATCGCCGACCGCCTTCAGATCCGGACAACCGCCTTCATTCACAATCTGACCCTTAGGGCTGAACGTATGCAAACCGACGGAATCTGGTACATCCAGACGCAATCCGTAGACCCGGATGGGAATATCCTCTGGACCGTCAGGGATCAATCCGTCGTCCATCGGGAAACTGCGCTGAAGGCTTCCCTCTCTTACCGGATAGACCGCATGAAAGGCCCCGATCCCCAGTTCACAGCCTCGCTGAAAACCTCTTTCGAACAGTCCGGCATCCGTCAGTATCCCGATATGTACAGCCGGGAATACAGCTTATTCGCCTTCGATGGCGCTGCGGCCCGGCACATCCATGCCGGCAAGGGACTGTTCACCCTCTCAATCCGGGCCGTTTACGCCCTCAGCCCCTCGCGCAGCATCCAGGCGAAAGGGTCCCGGCTGAGCGCCTCTTATCTGGAACCTGCTTTTCTGGTCGTCGGCAGCTCGTATTATGCCTGCGGGGCCGGTATTGCCTGGCAAACGCCTCTTTCTCTCGCCGCCTACCCCTTTTTGCTGAATCTTCATGCCGCCGCCAACGTCAGGTCGTACAACGACAAGGCCGGCATCTACTCAGGCGCCCGGAGGCAATTGTTCAACGCCGGCCTGTCGCTGATTTTCTGACCTTGCATAATTTAGGCAAAGGCCAAAACAGGAATATTGCATCTTGCAGAATTTATGCAAAGTGTCTGTTCCTGATTTAGCCCATGTTGCAGCTATCCGCTCCTGTAACTCACTAAATCAGATGAACGCTCGTTTCGACAGTCAGATTTGTTCACTAAGGTTGAAATCGGTCTTCAACGTGCGAAAACTACTTCCTATGAATACAGTTTCGAGTCAGAAGGGTATTTGGCTTTTAATCGACCTGTACGTTCACAAACCTTACCCTGATTTTTTACGTCGCTTTTTTTATGGACGTTTTCGGCTATATTCTGTAATCCCTCTTCAAACCTTTGGAGGAAAAGAGTATTCATCGAACTTTCTTTTAAGGCTTTAAGCGGGCCTGCTCGACATTTTTTTTTCTCCCTGAATCGCTGAAAGCGTCGACTCTGTGAACCGGATAAAGCGGTTCATTATTTCTCGGCAAAAATAACTACTTTTGTAACTCAATAATAAAAAAACAGGAATAACGAAAAAAGAAGAATGATGAGGGATAACAAAATTGTATTTCCTGCCGAATGGCATCCGCAGAGCGCCGTACAACTCACCTGGCCGAATAAAAATACAGACTGGGCTTCCATCATGGATGAAGTGATACCTTGCTATGCGGCTATTGCCAAAGAAATTATCAAGCGGGAAAAGTTACTGATCGTTTGTGACGACGAACGGGCCGTCCGCTCCCAACTGAAAGATGC
Organism: Tannerellaceae bacterium; assembly: GCA_031288515.1. GTDB lineage: Bacteria > Bacteroidota > Bacteroidia > Bacteroidales > Tannerellaceae > DFXE01. The sequence continues at coordinate 4,209 of JAITRG010000093.1, read as the reverse complement.
GGTAGACTATTCCCGAATCATCTTTTGCCTGGCAGAAATCAACGATACCTGGGCGCGCGACCATGGGGGAATTTCCGTAGTGGAAGATGGTATTCGGACGGTCTACAACTTTACGTTCAACGGCTGGGGGATGAGGTATCCGGCCAATTACGACAACCAGATCGTCCGCCTGATGTTCACGGGAGGCATCTTCCCGCACAGAGTGGAACTGGTAGATATGCAGCCCTTTGTGCTGGAAGGCGGAAGCATCGATACAGACGGCAAAGGAACCCTGCTTACCACCGTAAGGTGCCTTACCTCGGTAAACAGAAATGAACATCTGCAACAAGACCAACTGGAGTACTGCATAAAAGAATATTTCGGACTGAAGCGTATCCTGTGGCTGCACCATGGCTATCTGGAGGGCGACGATACCGGTTGCCACATCGACACATTAGCACGCTTTTGCAGCGAAGATACAATCGCCTACGTACAATGCGCAGACAGGGAAGACGCACACTACGAAGAATTGCAGGCGATGGAAGAGGAACTGAAAACGTTCATCCGGGAAGACGGCGAACCGTATAATTTACTCCCCCTCCCGATGGCCGACAAAGTAGAGTGGGAGGGAAGCCGCCTGCCCGCTACCTATGCAAACTTCCTGATAATAAACGGAGCCGTATTAGTCCCGTTCTACAATTCGCTCAAAGATGAAGAGGCAAAAGCCGCCCTGCAAAGCGTTTTCATAGACAGGGAAGTGACAGGCATCAACTGCCTCCCGCTGATTAAACAACGCGGCTCCCTGCATTGCGCAACGATGCAGTACCCTTTAGGTTTTATTGAATAACAGTCAAAAGGAGTTAACGTATGAATATAGGAATCGTTCAGCAATCCAATACGTCCGACAGGACGGCTAATATGGAGCGGTTACGGCGAAGTATAAGGCAATGCGCAGCGCAGGGGGCTGCGTTGGTAGTATTACCGGAACTGCATAACGGGCTTTATTTCTGCCAGACGGAAGATGCCGCTCTGTTTGGGCAGGCAGAGACGATTCCCGGTCCTTCTACGGAATACTTCGGGGCAGTGGCGCGCGAAACGGGCGCCGTACTCGTTCTTTCCCTGTTTGAAAAACGGGCGCCGGGGCTTTATCACAATACGGCCGTGGTGATAGAACGGGACGGTTCGATAGCCGGTAAATACCGGAAAATGCACATCCCCGACGATCCCGCTTATTACGAAAAGTTCTACTTTACGCCGGGCGACCAGGGTTTTCTACCGGTTGAAACATCCGCCGGTAAGTTAGGCGTGCTGGTTTGCTGGGATCAATGGTATCCCGAAGCAGCCCGTCTGATGGCTATGCGCGGAGCCGAGGCGCTGATTTATCCTACCGCTATCGGCTGGGAAAGCACAGATACGGAAGAAGAAAAGAAGCGCCAACTCACAGCCTGGATAACCGTGCAGCGGGGGCATGCCATAGCGAATGGCCTGCCGGTAATAACCGTCAACAGGGTAGGGCACGAACCCGATCCTTCCGTACAAACAAACGGCATACGCTTCTGGGGAAACAGTTTTGTAGCCGGCCCGCAAGGCGAACTGCTGGCAGAACTTCCCACTGATAAAGAAGGTATACAGGTAGTAGCTGTTGACAAAGACCGTACGGAGAACGTGCGTCGCTGGTGGCCTTTCTTTCGCGACCGGCGTATCGATGCATATGATGGGCTGACCGAACGCTTTCTGGATTAAGATGAAAAAGGCGGCGTTTCTTCTTTTGCTCTTTTTCCTGTTTCTGTGGTTTTCCCTGTTTCTGATCGTACCGGAAGAGCTGTTTCCCGTTTCTTATTCTACCTTACTGTATTCTTCGGAAGAAGAATTGCTGGGCGCCCGTATTGCTCCCGACGGACAATGGCGCTTTCCACCGTCCGGCTCGTTACCTGATAAAATTACTGCCTGCCTTACCGCTTACGAAGACAAACGCTTCTTCTACCATCCCGGCATTGATCCGGCGTCTATCCTGCGCGCCGTAAGTTTGAACGTCAAAAGCCGGAAGGTAGTAAGCGGAGGCAGTACCATCACTATGCAGTTGGCCCGTATTGCCAGAGGCAATCGCAACAGAAACCTTTACGAGAAAGCAGTGGAGGCAGCTTGGGCGCTTTACCTCGAATCCATTCACAGTAAGAAGACAATCCTGAATCTCTATGCCTCGCACGCCCCCTTCGGCGGGAATGTGGTAGGGATAGAAACAGCTTCCTGGCGGTATTTCGGCAGAAGCGCGGCAGACTTATCGTGGGCCGAGAGCGCCACATTGGCCGTACTGCCCAACTCGCCTGCCCTGATACACCCCGGGCGAAACCGCCGGCAACTGAAAGAAAAGCGCGACCGCTTACTGAAGATACTCAACAACAAAGGCGTACTTGACGATACAGAGTACGGATTATCCTGCATGGAACCGTTACCCGAAGCTCCCTTGCCGTTACCCGACGAAGCCCCCCATCTATTGGAACGGCTGGCCGTAAGAGGGCAGGGGAGAAGGCTTGTCTCGTCCGTACAATACCGCCTGCAAAAGCAAACCCGGGAGATAGTAGACCGCTACGCCCTGCAATATAGCTCGAACCATATCTACAACCTGGCAGCCTTAGTGGCCGATGTGGAAACAGGCGAAGTACTGGCCTATGCCGGAAACGTAAGCTACCCGTCGGATGAGCGGAAAGGGAATAAAGTAGACGTAATCGTTTCCCCCCGAAGTACGGGAAGTATCCTGAAGCCTTTCCTGTATGCCGGCATGCTTCACGACGGGATGATACTCCCCACTACGCTTGTCTCCGACGTGCCGCTGAATATCAACGGCTTTATGCCGCAGAATTACAACAAAACGTTTTACGGAGCCGTACCCGCTCACCGCGCTATCGAACGCTCCCTGAACGTACCCCTCGTAAGAATGCTCTCTCAATATAACGCCGGGCGCTTTATGACGCTGCTCAAACAATGGGGGATGACGACGCTCCGCTTCTCCGAAGAGCATTACGGAGCCGCCCTGATAGTAGGAGGGGCCGAGGGAACCTTATGGGACCTGTCGGGTATGTATGCCTCTATGGCGCGGACGCTCTCTCACTGCCGGAGATACGGCGGACGGTATAACCCGGAAGACATTCGCCCGCTAAGCCCTTATCCGGCAGTAAACGAACATCCTGTAGAATCGCTGACAGATAAACGGTTGAAAGAGAAACCGGTCTTGTCGGCGGCTTCCATCTGGTTTACGCTGGAAGCAATGTCGGCATTGAACCGCCCCGAAGAGGAAGCCGACTGGCAACAGTTCGAGTCAATGAAACAAATCGCCTGGAAAACGGGTACAAGCTACGGAGGACGCGACGCCTGGGCTATCGGCCTGACGCCCCGTTACGTCGTAGGCGTATGGGCAGGCAATGCTTCGGGCGAAGGAAGGCCGGGGCTTACAGGAGTAGGCAATGCAGCTCCCGTACTGTTTGATATTTTCTCGCTGCTCCCGGGAAGCGCCTGGTTTGATATGCCTTATGATGAGTTGGAAAAAGTCGCGATATGCCGGAGCAGCGGCCATAAAGCCTCCGCGATATGCGAGCCGGCAGATACGGTATATATCCCCCGCGCAGGATTAGTTTCCGGCGTTTGCCCGTATCACCAACTGGTACATCTTTCGCCCGACGGACAATTCAGGGTAAATGCCTCCTGCGAGCCGGTAGACAAAATCATTACCCGTTCGTGGTTTGCGCTCCCGCCTTCGCAAGCCTATTATTACAGAAACTACCATATAGACTACATCCCGTTGCCCCCAATCAGGCCCGGGTGCGAACAGGAACAGTCGCGTCAGTTAGATATTATCTATCCCGAACCTAATTCAACGCTTTATCTGCCGAAAGGTTTTACCGGCGAACCGGAACGCTTCGTCTTCCGGGCTGCCCACACCCGTCCCGAAGCCATCCTGTACTGGCACATCGACGATGAATACCTCGGCGAAACAAAAGACGTCCATCAAATGTCCTGCCAGTTAAGCGCCGGAAACCATATCCTCACCATAGTAGATAGCTGGGGCAGTCAGGCAGTAAGAGTAATTAAAGCAGTCAAGTAATAAGAGCAGTTATACTTCACGCAGCAAGGTTTTGTGCATGGCTATCATCAAAGAATTGAAGTCAATGTGGCTGAACTGTTCGTTCCGATAAGGCCATTCCATCGCTTGCAAGCGGCAGGGAGGGCTGTCGT
>JAITRG010000020.1 GCA_031288515.1 Tannerellaceae bacterium | reverse complement strand
AAGCAAATAAAAGATTTTATAGCAGCAAATCAACCTGTTAAAATGGCTGATTTATCGGCTGTTTTTTCCAATATTTCGCCCAATACTTTGAAAAAAGATTTGCAATATCTGCGCAATGAACAGATTTTGACTATGATTGGCGAAAGAAAGAGCAGTGTTTATATGTTGGTTGAATGTTAATATTAATGTTAGAGTAAAATAAAAAACAATTAAAAAAAAATATTTATGAAACAGTTAATCACACTTGCCATTATGGGTATAATGGCTTTCAGCTTAAATGCACAGGAAAAAACGGAAAAGAAAATCCTTGTCGCCTACTTCTCATGGGGTGGCAACACTCGTGAAATGGCAAAGCAAATTCAGCAGCAAACAGGCGGCGATTTGTTTGAAATCAAAGCGGTTAAACCCTATCCGAGCGACTACAACGAATGTGTTAACGTCGCAAGAAAAGAGCAGCAAGACAACGCCCGCCCTGCGCTTGCCGATGCGGTGAAAAACTTTGCGGCTTACGACGTAGTTTTCGTCGGCTATCCCAACTGGTGTGGAACGCTGCCGCAGGTGTTGTTTACCTTTCTGGAAAAGTACGATATGAGTGGTAAAATTGTTGTCCCATTTTGCACGCACGGCAGCGGACGTTGGGGGCGCAGCATGAACGACTTGAAAAAATTGTGTCCCGACGCAACCATTCTCGAAGGACTTGCAATTAGTGGCAATTTAGTAAGGCGTTCGGAAGACGATGTAGTTAAATGGTTGCAAAAAATTGAAATGGGAAAAGATAACAAATAAATGTAGATTTATTGGTAATTGGGCTGTTTGCAGCAGTGAGGTATTTATTTGTTCATTCGGATTATCACTTTTCCTTTTACCTGTTTGTTTTCAAAATATCGGAAAGCTTCCGCAGTTTCTTCAAGGGGATAGCATCTGTCGATAACAGGCTTTACTTTTCCGGTTTCGAGAAGTTTGTTCATGAAAAGTAAATCATTTTACCCAATCTTCTCATCATCGCATGAACGATTATTTTATGAAAAGGTTTGATAAATGAAAAATACACTTTACCCCAAACATTATTGTAATGCACAATGGTTGTCAGGCATATAGAAGATTTTTCGTTGTTTGTCAATATAGAAACTCTGAAATTCAAATGTCTGTCATTTATTCCCATAATAATCTCATTTTCGTTTTGAGCGATTATTGGAAAGAGTTTACCCGATTCCGTATCTTTTGTTGTTTTCAATCCAAATGGTTTGACCAGCAAATCTCTTGTTTTCAGCAGTCTGTTAACCCATTTTGGCAGCTTAAATATTCGATTTGTGATTTCTTCGATATTTTCTCCGACTGATTTTTTAATTCGATACGAATCACAATAATCTACCGTCCCAAAACCTGTCAGAATCATTGAGTTTTCAGGCGCTCTATTATTCTTTTTTACACAATCATTTGTTTTTTTCATCATCATACAATTTGATTACAAAAATAAAACGCAAAGGTACGTCTTTTCCGTAATTTTGCCGCTGCTCTCGTTTGCATGAAAATTGTGCGGCGGCACTTCAACACGGATTTACACCGCTCTTTTAAAATTGAAATCTAATGTCGTTTAGTTAAGGGAAAGCATTCGACCTGTTGATGGGATTTTGATAAAACAAAAAAAGTTTATTACATGAATAAGAAGAAGTTATAGCTTAACTAAACGACATTGGATTTAATTTACCTTATTGTAATTAAAAAATATTAACCAAAATATCTTTTGACAGGTATGTTTTTTGTCTTTTATGTTTCTAATTTTGAACAGATATTCATGAATATGTTACATTAACAGGTCATTATGCAATTTATGGTTACCCATCAATATCCCCCTGTTCGTCACATTAAAAATCTTTGCGAATCATGAAACAAATTCAGTTTTATTTTCTGTTGATTTTATTGCTTCCGATCAGTTCCTGCGATACTGACAGGGGCGACCCCGACGACTATTATCATCCCTATGCCTTTTTGGAAGGAGTATTCCCGGATTCGGCAACGGGGCGGGAATTAATTCTTGTAAGCAACGGCGAGACGGTAAAAAACAAAAAAGTACAAATCGTTTCCCGTGGCAGCAAAGAGAAACCACAGGCTGTATTGACCTTTGAAAATGTGATAGACGGCGAAGTCAGGACTGAAATCCGTACCGGTTTGACAGAAACGGCAAATCCCGACAACAGCGAAACAGTCAGAGTGGAATTTCAGGGCGTTTATTCCGTAAAATCCCGTACGGTTATCTAAGAGCCTGCGGTATTATATTTGAACATCGAAGAATGACGTACTTGATGTATTACGGATGATTATGGACAGAATGATTTTCTTTAAGCGTATTACGTATCCGGTAATTGCGGTATTGCTGTGCAATATGGATGTGCTGGCTGCGGATACGCTTGTTGTTGTGAAAGGATATGTATATGACGCCGCCGGCCGCCTCCCGTTAGCGAATGTAAATATAACAGGGGCAAATACACGAACAGGAACCTCTACGGATGCAAACGGATTTTTCAATATCCGGCTTCCTGCAAAGACGCTCCGTTTGCGCATTATGCATGTGGGCTATGCGGATAAAACGATACCGGTAGCGGGTTATGAACCGGATTCGCTGCTTCGTATAATGCTGACCGGATCGGATATACAGCTTGGCGAAGTAAACGTCGCCGTTTCGATACCTTCCGTACTGAATACTTCCCGGATGGGCGTTGTCTCGTTCTCGCAGGAAGCCGTTAAGAAGATTCCCGCTCTGTTCGGCGAGGCCGACGTTATGAAAGCGTTACAGACGCAACCCGGCGTATCGGCAGGCTCCGCAAGACTTTCCGGAATGTATGTGCGCGGGGGTAACGAAGACGGGAATCTATACATGCTTGACGATATTCCCGTATATGGAATGATGCATTTGGGAGGGTTGTTTTCGGCTATAAATGTGGAAGCCGTAAAAGACGTAACTTTCTACAAGTCGTCTTTTCCTTCGCGCTATGGAGGGCGTTTGTCGAGCGTTCTCAACGTTAATACCCGCGAAGGCGACATGTTCGCTTACCACGGAAGCCTTATGCTGGGACTGACTTCGGCAAACGTCAATATAGACGGCCCGGTTATAAAAGGAAAAACGTCGTTTGCCGCATCGTTTCGCCGTTCGTGGCTCGAAGCCCTTTCGGCCCCCGGACTGGCTGTTATAAAGGAGCAGAGGGGAAAAAACATTTGGAAGATACGCCTTCGCCGATGCAAATCTAAAGCTGAGCCATCTGTTCAATAGCCGGAGTTCGGCCAGCCTGCTACTGTATTACGGCAACGATTATTTTAAGCTGGGCGACCGGACATTTATGGAAGGCGGTTTCTCTTTCGTCAAAGAAAACATGACACGTATGAACTGGGGAAACCTGGTCATGGCAGGAAAATGGCTGTACCGTTTCAATGACAAAATGAGCGTCAACGTATCCTGGTTGCCGGCTATAAATTGAACCCGACAGTTGAGATTAACGGCAGTTGGGCCTATATTACAGGCAACCGGACGACGCTTATGCTTGAAGACTACCTTAATTTTTACGTCGCCGGCTTTGATCCGTTACCGGCGCCCGATAATCCTTTCCAGGAGGAATGGGTGAATTACTACGAAGAAAAAAACAATGTCCGCCTGCCGGCTTATCACCGGCTGGATTTGGGGCTTACCATATACCGTCCTTTAAAAAACGGACGGATGGGCATTTGGAATATCAGCCTTTGGAACGCCTATTGCCGGATGAACCCGATAGCCATCCGTACCCGGACAATGTATTCGGACAGCGATAAACGTAAAATATCCCCGCGCTTCCAGGTAATAGGGCTGTTTCCTCTTATCCTGTCTGTTTCCTGTACGTATAAATTCTGACCTGTAAATGATTCTGACCTGATAAATGATTATGTATATGAAAAGAAATCGGTTTCTTATTCTCCTCGCTTCGTTACCGGTTGTGTTGTTTTCCTGCTATCAGGATATAGATATGGAAAAATACCGCCCTGAACCCGATTGTTCTCAACGGGATACTGTCGGCCGATACTGCTGTCATGCTCAGTATCAGCCGGACAAAGTTCTTCGCCGATACAGGCAGTTATGAGGTTGTCAGAGACGCCAGTGTGTCCTTGTCCGTAAATGGCGCGTTTCTCGAACAGATGCAATGGACAGAAGACGAATCGTTTTACGGCGGAGGTATTTATATTTCCGGCTACAAGCCGCAAACAGGAGACTTGATCAGAATAGAAGCAACGACAACATACGGCGAAGCGTGGGCGGAAGAAACCATCCCTCAAAAAGTACGGATTGAAGACGTGACATTTTCTTATAAAAAGATATATGATCATAAAGGCTACACCATAGACGAAAACGGGGAACTTATTGAAATACCGACAATCGAAATCACCTACCGGATTACTTTTGCAGACAAAGCGGAAACGACGGACTACTATTTTATCCGTATCGATAATCCCGAACCTCCATTTGAAAATGTAGGGAATTTAGACTACTCGTCCGACCCGGTGTTTGTTGAGCAGATTTCGGTCGTAGATGGCCTGTTCGGAGGTAAAACCATTCAGGGACAGGGCGGACGTTCTTTTACCGATCATCTGATAAACGGGCAACATTATACGCTTGTTGTCAAGGAAACAGGCGGTAATTATGATTATGCTCCGTTTCTGGAACGGAGAATTATTCTATACGCTGTAACGGAATCCTATTATCACTATCTTACGTCTATGCAGACGTCGACCGACGCCGCTAACAGCGCCAATCTTTCAACGTTCGGTTTTACCGAACCTGTCCGTATTTTCACAAATATACATGGAGGTACAGGTATTATGGCAACAAGCCGGCACGACATTGTTTCGGTTAATTTGGGCGATATTTTAAAGGATAATGAATGAAGTGATCTTCCGGTTAACACCTCAGCTTAAATTTTTCTAAATGTCTTTATTCCGGGCTTTTGCGTCTTCTTTGTAGAATCTGATAATTCCATACGCAACCCTGTACTTTTTGACCGCTAAGCATATATATTGTTAAAGAAAGTATATTCATCAATATTTGAACCGTTTTATCAATAAAAAAGACTAATTAAGCCATTTAAGTTTGCATATATTTTTAAGTTCATGTTACTTCGCCCTTTGGTTAAAGCTCGTGAGAGTGAAAACAAACCGGTTTTTCATAATCGGAAATAGGTAAACATTATAAATAAAAAGCTGTCTTAACGGACAGCTTTTTATTTTTTAACGCATTAAAAAAAGATAAGAAGAAAAGATAAGCTAATATCTTCTTTCTACTTCGGTATTGGGGAAGTAATGGGCAAGGATTTGTTTATAAGTATATCCTTGCGCTCCCATGACGGCGGCGCCTATCTGGCAGAGTCCTACGCCATGTCCCCAACCGGCTCCCGTAAAGACAAAGCGTCCGGGGACTGTATCCGAAACGTCTTCTTTGTCTACCACAAATGCCGAGCTATACAGGTGGCTTTCTGATAAGACCCGGCGAATTTCAAGTTCTTTTCCAATCGTGTAAGTTTGTTTACTGCCGACTATTTTCAATCTTTCGATACGTCCGGAGGTTCCTCGTTTTAAGGGAATCAGATCAATAATATCGCCAAAGTCTGTTCCTCCGCTTTTCCGTTTGATTAATTCCGCCAGTTCCTTCTGTGTATATACTACTTTCCAACGGTAAAAATCGCTTGTTTCCCGGTCGTAATTAGTGAGTACCTGGCTGAGAATATTCTCGTCCCGGGTATTACAAAAGGCTTCAGGAGAGGCGTATATCCATGCATCGGCTTCTGTTTCGAGGGTAAGGTCCGGCAGCTTTTGTTTCTTTCCGTCGCGTACGGCCGTGAGGTAAGGGTGGGAGACAGGCTCCCATACGTTTTCAAATTGTTCGGTAATACCTCCGCAACATTTATAAAAACGGGTGTCGCAAATCGTTTCGCCGTCTGTGAGGATTTCACCCCGCGTTTTGTTGACAACTTCGGCAACCAGAGGGGTAGAAGCGCGGGTAATGCCTTGATAGCGCTGGCAATGGTCATCTGCGCATACGTCAAACATATCATGGTCTTCCCTGTCGTACCATTTGACGAGTTCATCCTTTGTCTGGTACGTGCTTTGCCGGGCTGCCTCCTTATTATTCAGTAATGACCGGCTTTTGGTTAATTGAGCCAGTAGCCAACTGCGGGAAATGACGGCATGCGCTTTTAGAAATTCGGCGGAAGCGGTTGCGCTCATTTCCGAAGAAATGACACTGGTAAGGTATTCTTCCATATCAACCTGGTTGATGATAACGATTGTGTTACCTTTGGCTACCAGGTTAAGCGCTCCATGAAATCGTTGGTTTTCCTTACGTTGCCAATGAAAATCCACTCCGATAAGAACAGCTTCCAGATCGAAGCAAGCCTCTTTGGAAGCAGGCTCAAAAAAGAGTTCATTATACAGCTTGCCACTGAATACAATATTCCCGTTTACATTTATAACTCGCTGTTCGCCGGTTAGGAAGTCTCCGGATTCAGTATGTACATATTCTCCATTAAGTACAAATGAAACGGACTTTTCCGACATAATGCCGACATTTATTACAGGTGTTTCCATCGGTGTAAGAGGTTAGTTTATAGATAGCATTCCATTGGCGCTTTTAATAATACCCCACGATTTGATAATACTGATAACGCCTGCGGTTGCAATACCCCCGATACCGATATGCCGGGCATATGCAGTAAAGATTTGTTCGGGAGTCATACTGCCTGCAGTGGCAATTATGGCATTATTGCCAAGAGTTACATCCGAACCCCAAAATGCCGATAACAGTGGAATAATGACCAGCCAAACAAGAAACGAACCGGCGCAGATAATCAATGAATATTTTAACCCGATAATATAACCTGATCCTAAGATTGCCGCTCCGGAATTAACCTTGAATACGATTTTGGCTTTATCGGCCAGCGCTTCCCCTATACCTGTCATACGTGTGGTGAATATTTCATTCCACCAACCGGAAGTAGCGACCATTACCAGCCCCCAGCATACAGACCAGGGAGTAACTTCGCGATATTGCCGGTAAGGCGGCATAACAGGCTTGTACTCTTCTCCTTCTTTCAATTCACGATAAGCATTTTCGGGCAAGCCGTCAGCCTTTTCTGCATTTTCTTTCTTCACGACACACTATGATTAGGTTTCTTCCGACAAACTACTATGTCAGTTACAAATCTAAACTATTTTCTTTATACAAACAAAAACACGTTGCTTTTTATTAGTAGCGCGGATGCTTCCGGTCGTTTTATTTACCGGAAAGTTTTTCCAGAAAGTAAACGACAGCAAAGCCAAGAATCAGTAAGCCTGCGGCTTCCCAGACCAGGCTGTCGGGCAGAAGGTTATGATCCATACCGTTTATTTCTATTTTCCAGGGCCATACTTTGTTTAAAGAACCGAGCATAAAACCGGCTAATACCGCGATTGTTATATCATGGAATCTGCGAAGGAGACAGGATAATAAGCGCGAAAAGGAGGTTATACCGATTGCCGCTCCGCAAATAAATACGAAGATGATAACCATATCCAGATTTGTAACGGCTTTCATAACATAGTCATATTTTCCCAGCAAAACCAAAACGAAGCTGCCGGATATCCCCGGCAATATCATCGCACAGATGGCAATGGCTCCGCAAAGGAAGATAAACCAAAGTCCGTCAGGCGTTTCGGCAGGGGTAGCTATGGTTATATAAAAAGCGATAATCGCCCCGATGATGAAACCGAGGATCGTCTTCCAGTCCCATTTCCTAATCTCTTTGGCTACAAACAGGATAGAGGCTAATACTAATCCGAAGAAAAAAGACCATACCAATACCGGTTGGGTTTCTAATAAATAGGTGATTAATTTGGCTAAAGAAAAAATACTGATAGCAATACCGGAAACTAATGTCAATAGAAAATTTCCATTGATCGCTTTCCAGAAAGCAACGATCTTCCCTGTGAAAAATAATTTTAGCGAATTTCCATTAATGCTCTTAATGGAATCGAGCAATTCTTCGTAAATACCTACGATAAGCGCAATAGTACCTCCGGAAACACCCGGCACAACGTCTACCGCACCCATTCCAATACCTTTTAGTATGATAAGGGCGTAATCTTTCAGACTTCTGTTCATAAATGATTAGTTGTTGTTAGTTTTGTTATTCAAATATTCTTTTGACAGTTTGTCAATGGGTATATATTTTTCTTCCTGGAAAAGGGTTACCTGCGTATCTTTAGGTTTGCCGGGTTTGAAGTATTCTGCCAGTTCTTTCTGTGAGATATTCCTGTAATGCTTGTTGAATTGCTCTATATCCCCCAATGAGAAATAAGTCATGGCCATATGAAAGTGCATGAGAGGCATTTTAGGATTCAGCTTCAGTATTTTCTTATAATATTTGAGTGCTTTCTTAAATTCGCCCCGCATAAAAAAATATTGTCCTTTTTGCAATAGTTTGTCACAGTCGTCTGCGTTTTCATTGCCTATCAATTCTAATTGCTTAAAGATTTTATCTGTTATGGATAGCGCCATTTCTTCTTTGCCGTTTTCCAGATAGGTAAGCGCTAATAAAGACAGGATGCGGACATTGTCGGGGAAAAGATTGGTAGCTTTCAGCAGCAATTGAGAGGCTTCCCGTTCCCGGTCGGTTTCAACGCAGCACCGTATACAATTGATATAGGTATTGGCTTCTGCATTATTTTCCTGCTGGATAATATCTTTCAAGAGCCGGTAGGCATGTTCAAAATCTTCCAGTTTAATATAGCACTCGGCTATCAGTGATCTGACGTGGCTACTTTCTTCGGTTAGCGGAAGAAATTCGTTGTATATTTCTATGGCCTTGTTATAATTCTCGTTCATAAACAGGCAATAAGCTTTCGACATTAATAATTCCGTATCCGGCTTGTCGCAGGCGCAGGCAAAGTCAAAAGCGTCGATTGCTTTTTCATACTCAGATTGTAAGGAGTATAATCGCCCTAATGTAAACCAAAATTCATACGAATAAGGATTTTGGTCGATAATTTTGTTGCATACATTTATTGCTTCCTCTATATCGCCTTTTAATTCATATAGATAGCATAATTCATTATTAAGTATGATATTGTCGGGGAATCCGAGTAATCCGTATTGGATAAGCGTTTCCGCCGCATCTATCATCTCCAGGTCATTTAAGAATGTAGCAAAATACTCAAACAGTTCTTCTATATACGTACACGAAAGGTCGATGACTAACTCTTCTAAATAAAGATAAGCGGTTTCGTAGTCATTCAAATAAAAATAACATTCCAATCGTATGATATCCAATTCCTGATTATATTTCTCCTGTATGTTTTCCGCTAACGCTAACGCTTCTTTATAATGTTCGTTGATAATGAGTGAGCGGCATTTTTTTATTCTTAGTTCATCCCGGGTGGGGTGAAGTTTCAAACCGATCTCTAAAATGCCGTCGTAATGAACCAGATCATTGTCATCTTCAAAACAATCTAATAAATACAGGATTTCATCGGCGTCGAAATAAGCTTCTTTGCCTTTTTCGAGCGCCGATAAATATCGTTCTAACAGTTTTGAATAGTCGTCATCTTTCATACCCCCTCCCTGTTCTCTCTCTAAAAAGATTGTTTTAAAGATACGGTACGGTTAAAGATAAGCTTTCCGTCTTTACTGTCCGGATCCACGTTGAAATAACCAATACGCTGGAACTGGAAGTTGTCGAAAGGTTTAGCTTTTTGAAGTTCGGCTTCAACACGGCAATGAGACAGTACGACGAGAGAATCCGGATTCAGAAACTCCTGGAAATCTTTCTCTTTTTCTTCCGAGGGATTCTCTACCGTGAAAAGCCTGTCGTATAATCGCACTTCGGCCGGCAGGCTATGTTCGGCGGATACCCAGTGTAACGTTGCTTTTACCTTACGTCCGCTATCCGGCATGCCGCTTTTAGTCGCAGGATCGTATTCGGCATATATTTCTTCTATGTTGTCATTTTTCTTCGCGCCCGTACATTTAATAATATAAGCGCTTTTCAGGCGTACTTCTTTACCGGGCGATAAGCGGAAGAATTTCTTCGGTGCATCTTCCATGAAGTCGCCACGTTCAATATACAATTCGCGCGAAAAAGCAATAGGGTGTGTACCCGCTGCCGGGTCTTCGGGATTATTAACGGCGTCCATCATCTCTACTTGTCCTTCGGGATAGTTGGTAATAATTAGTTTGACGGGGTCTATAACCGCTGATACGCGTTGCGCTTTTATATTCAAATCTTCCCGGACGGCATGCTCCAGCAGGGCGGCGTCGATAATGCCATCATATTTCGTGTAACCGATTTTGTCGATAAAGTTGCGAATGGATTGTGGGGTATATCCGCGCCTGCGAAGCCCGCCGAGGGTAGGCATACGAGGGTCGTCCCAACCATTCACTTTGCCTTCTTTTACTAATTGTAAAAGTTTTCTTTTACTCATTACTGTATAAGTAAGGTTTAACCGGTTGAATTCTGTCTGGCGCGGACGGTAATTATCTCCTTTTTGCAATAAGTCGATAAAGTAATCGTATAACGGACGGTGCACTTCAAATTCCAATGTGCATAATGAGTGGGTAACACCTTCAAAGTAATCGCTTTGTCCGTGGGCAAAATCGTACATGGGATATACTTTCCATGTTGTTCCCGTACGATGGTGCGGATGCTCTTTAATAATACGGTACATAATCGGGTCGCGGAAGTGCATATTGGGCGACGCCATATCTATTTTGGCGCGAAGGATCATACGCCCTTCTTCAAACTCGCCGGCTTGCATACGCCGGAACAGGGCGAGATTCTCTTCAACAGGGCGGTTCCTGTAAGGGCTTTCTATCCCGGGCTGGGTAGGCGTGCCTTTTTGTTTGGCTATAACGTCAGCGCTTTGTTCGTCTACGTATGCTTTTCCTTCTTTAATGAGCTGAATGGCAAAGTCAAATAATTGCTGGAAATAATCCGACGCATAATATACCTTATTCCAGCTATATCCCAGCCATTTAATGTCTTCCATGATAGAATCTACATACTCAACATCTTCTTTTACCGGGTTTGTATCATCAAAACGGAGGTTGCAAACCCCGTTATAACGCTCGGCAATTCCGAAGTCGAGGCAGATTGCTTTAGCATGGCCGATGTGCAGGTAACCATTTGGTTCCGGAGGAAAACGGGTCTGTACCCTGCCATCATTTTTGCCTTCAGCCAAGTCTTTCTCTACAATGGCTTCTATAAAATTCAGGCTTCTTTTTTCCTCTCCTTCGTTAGTCTTTATCTCATTCATTTTAACATATGTGTCAATACCGCACAAAGGTAAACATTTTATTATGAAAGAAAAAAGTTATATTTGTGGAAATATATTCGAGTTTTGTGTATGATAAAGCAATTAATTCTGGTAGGGGTAGGAGGAGGAGCCGGAAGCATTTTCCGTTATTTGGCTTCTTTAGTAGTCAATAAGTACTTTCATCCGGCCCATTTTCCTTTAGCTACTTTTGTTGTTAATATAACGGGTTGTTTTCTTATCGGCCTGCTTATCGGCCTTTCGGTCAGGTATGAATTATTCGACAGGGAATTAAAACTTTTGCTGGTAACGGGTTTTTGTGGAGGGTATACCACCTTTTCTACTTTCTCTTCGGAAAATCTCCGGTTATTGGAAATGCAGAATTATTATATACTCTTTACCTATGTTACAGGAAGTATCCTGATCGGCCTGTTAGCCGTTTGGTTGGGATTCTTGTTGGCGAAGTAATAGTTTACCGGGATAAACCGCTTAATGGGGAAGGTAGTTGTAAATTGTAATCATATAGTTGTAAATCCCGTAATTAAAGAAGTTGTATAAGTTGTAAATCCTGTTCGGAAGCATTCAAATTCAGGGGTAATTATTAAAGTTACTGTTTTTGCCATTAACATGAATTAAATAGTTTTTAAGATTCAAACCTCCCCCTTATCTTTGCATTGTAATCGAAAAAAGAATAATAAACTATATAACAATTAAAAAAGTATGAATGCGTTGCGATTCCAGGAAAAACTAATGAACTTACAAGACAACATGATGAA
>JAITRG010000234.1 GCA_031288515.1 Tannerellaceae bacterium | reverse complement strand
CATATTGTCCAAAGCTCCATGTTTTACAGCACGGACATTCTTTGTAGAGCTTCCAGTTAGGTACAACACTCATTGCCCGTCTTCCTCCTTGTACGATCCAATATTTAGGATTTGTTTGTTCGGGTGTACGGGAAAATCCCAATGAACCTGTTCTTCCCGCAAACTCAGGCGATGTGATATATATGACGGCCGATTTTAGCGTGGCACTCATCAATATACCAGCAAGTAAAACGAAATGTTTCACCTCCGCCGCCAATCTCTGCTTCCCCGCCATCCTCGACATAAAATAGTGTTTTACCCAGGGAATTGACAAAACATATTTTCGGATTTTCCATGTTCATCTCTCCTTTGTTTTCTTTAAAGCAAAAGCCGCCTCATGAGGCGGCTTTTTGATTCTTAGCAGATACGTCTTCCGCTGATAACCTTCTCACCATATTCGTTCAGGGAGAATACAGGGCAGCTCCTCAGAAAATCGTCAAGGCATCTGTAGGCAGTTCTTTTGGGGGCCACTCGTTTCGCTGTTGCGCCTTTACCATGCCAGTTACGCATGGCATCGGTTTTTGCTCTGAAATAGTCCGTTTTCATGTAACACTCCTGTCTTTTACGCCGCTAATTCAAGAATGATTTCCTGAGCCTGATTCATAATAGGATCTCCATCAAGAAAACGGGCCATTTTGTGGTCCGTGTGGGTCTGGGTTCTCCGTTTCGGTTCAGCATTTGAGCGATAGTCGGCTATAGCGTTGTATGTCCCCCAGGCTGTACCTTTAATGTTTTGAAGGTCGCTTTTGGTATTAAGGATGTCCTTGATAAGCTCCTTTACTTCCTTGTTTGCCTTGATCTGACGGGGCGACATCTCTTTTGAAGCGGGGAAAAGAGCGTTTAACACTTTGGTTATATTTACCTTTTTCCCCGCGAGATCGGAAGCAAATGCCTCCAGATTTTTGAAATATTTTGAAGCTGCCCCCATCGCCCGGAGTGCCTCGTTTTTCCGGACATCCATACCCGAAAGATGGCGAATGGCGATTTTCCGCTTCGCCGTTCTGAGCGCCGCTTGCAGGGTATTGTTGCAAACAACGCGGATTCCAGTAAAGAAGACCTGTAAACAGGCCGACCCATCATGGGCGTTGGACAGGCACAGGTGGGGTTGGTACTCATCGCCGACTATCCGGCCTTTTGGCATATTGACGAGCATGAAGACCCGCCTGCCATTGAACAGGGAACCCGCTGTTTCATAGGTGCATTTCACCCTGCCGTTTCCGATAAGTTCTTCGGCAAACGCGAATACGTCCTGATTCTGGGCCACGCAGTACCGGTCTGAAACGATACCAAGAACTTCTTTGGTATCGCTCCTTACGTTTGCCAGGTATCCGGGAATCTGTTTCGCCCAGTTGTTGGCGGCAAACACCGGAACCTGGTCAACCTTCCAGGTGAGCTTTGCCGCCTTGATAGCTTCATCGGAAGTCAGTACCCCGTCCAGTACCGCACCGATGCCGTGCCAGGGAACTTCGCCCCTGCCGGAAAACATAAAATCGTTTTCCATAATTCCATGCATAATTAACCTCCTATCGGTTTTACAAATTGTGGCCGGACTTACGCCAGCCCTAATTCCTTGAAATCATCCTCCGTCATCATATCAATGCCCCTGTCATCGTTTTGGTTAGGCATTTTTGCCTCCTTTGCGGGATGGTTCCGGCGTGATTACTTCTATATGATATTTTTCACTGTTGGTGAGGAAAGCCAGTATATCCACACCTATCGAATTAAACCGTTTCACGCTTTCGGTTTTATCCGTAAAAACAATGATTTCCCGTAGATTGGCAAGGACCTTCATACGGACAGGAATTCGCTCTTCCTTGGAGATGAACGGATAGACAGATGCCGGTTTCATGGATTTCAGTTCTTTTACTTTCTTCCTCATTTCCACCCGGTTAATCGCTCCGTTTTTCCGTTGTTCCAGTAGGTTAAGCCGTTCCTGTTTATCATTGATGCCGGTGGTTTCCGCAACATCCCGTATGGTGATGCCGGCATCACCAAGCAAGTCCGTAAGGTTTTCGTCTTTAGAGATTTCGTTTACTCCTACAAAAAGACTTTTGATGTAGCCTTCCGTTTTTCCCATCACTTCGGCAATTTGCCTCAAAGTCATACCTTGGGCTTTCAATTCTTTGAGTGCGTTGAACAGGTCAAGCTGTGAAAGATCAACCCGTTGTACATTCTCTACAAGTTGGATCACCGCCACGTTCTCCCCGTCAGAAATCACGCACCTGATACTGTGATACTTTTCCGGTTCTTCCCGATAAAGCGCCGTGTAAGCCACATACCGCCGATGCCCGGTCTTTACCGCATAGCCGTCTCCCTCCGGGTACACCGTGATAGGTTGGAGAAGTCCGTACCGGCGAATACTCACCGTTAGTTCATCAATATTGGTGTATTCGGCTCGGACATTACCTTTTATCGAAATATCCCCGATAGGAATATCTTTGACCGTAAGTTTTACCGCTCTGCTGTCCCGTGTACCTGCACCGACATTTTTCAGTATTCCCATCTTTGCCATCAGAACGCCTCCTTCACCTCAATACCCAAAATGCTCTGTATGAGGGCTTTGATTTCCCCATAGGCTTTCTGCGTCTCCGCTTTGCTGTCAATCCGGTAATTCCGTTTGTTGATATATTTCCTGAACACGCTGCTTCTAGATATGTGGTTGGGATTGATGAAAGGCTTTAACACATCATCCTCCAGGAACAGGTTTGTTATCTGGTGACGGTATGCCTCGTGATTATCCGTCAGGGGTCTTTCAAACCGGTTCAAAATGATATAGGTGTCAAGGCCGTCAAGTTCGAGATCGAAGAGTTTTTCAAACTGGTATTTCACTGCGTGGTAGCTAAAAGTATCCTGCTCTACGGGTATCAGCAGAATATCGCTTGCGGTAAAAACGTTGCCGATGATATTATCGTAGGTCGGCGATGTGTCAATGATACAGAAATCATACGCAAGTCCTTGTAAGGTGCGTTTTAAGCGTTTCATACTGTCGGTGCTGCGGAACTCGTTAAGCCGGACATCGCCGCAAACCAGGTCGAGATTATCCCGAATCGGCATAACGCAGTCTGCCGGTTTTTCTCCCATAAACAGATTGAAAACTGTCTTGCTCTGTCCTGCCGGTTCGTTGTTATCAAAGTATGCGGATAGAGAATTGTTGCTTGCATCGGCGTCTATGCCCAGACATCGATACCCCGCATTTGTCAGGGCGTTGATCAAAAGGACGGCTAATGTTGTTTTTCCGGTGCCGCCTTTTACGGAATTGATAGCGATTGTTTTCATGGTACCTCCTATAGCCTCCTATAGCTTTTAGAAGCCGGATACGGGTTGTTACCCCGGTGGAAAAGAAAAGCCGCCAGTACAGGTGGCCTTGTTTCGGTAATCTTGGCGGTTAGTAGTGGAAATCAACGACAATTACCCACCAGTTCCCGGATTCCTCCGGTATGGAATAATCGCCGGTGTCAATGTTAAAGACATAGGTGTCGATTGTCAGACCTTGGGAATACAGTTCGCCCGCCATAATGAGTTTGAACCCATACGTCCCAAGATCGCCGTTGGTTTTATACCCTTCTGCCTCTTTCAGTAAAGCATCCGCCGATTCTTTCCAATTCCAGCCGTTCAGGAAGGCGTCGAGGGCAGCACGTTTTGTTTCCAGCGGACCGGACAAATCGTGTTGTATCTCGGAATAATCGAAAAAGTTTTCGCCTTCAAGATACGCATTAACACGACTTCCCGCCTTGTCCAGGTTTTCCGTTTCCGACAGAAAATAGATTGTGGTATACGACATGACCTCCTCCTAAAAGGTCGGAACCAGAGCTTCTCCGGCGGCTTCCTCACTGCCGGCAGTCTCGCCTTCCTGCTCCGTTTCCGCTTTCACAAACTCCGGCCTAAACTCAAGGTGTTCCGCCACGATAACGACCCTCGACTGAGCCTTTCCGTCCCTATCATGCCAACGCTCTTGTTTTAGCCTCCCCACAACTCTGACGCCCTGGCCTTTATGCCCGTAATTGACGACATTTTCAGCGAGTTTTGCCCAGGATTCCACATTGAAATACGATACTTCTTTTTCCATACCAGAATCCTGTTTGAAGTAACGGCTGGAAGCTATTGAGAATGTACAGACCGACGTTCCGTTGGATGTGGTACGCATTTCCAGGTCCCTGACCAGATTTCCTTCGATCAGGATTGAATTAAGATTGTTCATTGCATTATCTCCCTGCAATAAAAGATTTAAATGCCCAATACTTCACCGATTCCATGCCAAGGCCACTAAACCTCTGCTGCTAAACATCCAATCGGTTTCTTGTATATCGTGCATATTCCGCCTCCGTAAAAATAAACCATCGATAATAAACACTCAAAGTTTATTTCAGACAGTTTTAAGTTGTATAAAATTTATACAAAGAGATAATATATAAATGGAAGCAGGTTTAATTACAGATTAACCATGTATTTATTTGAGCGATTACTTTTTTCAATATGATTATGAATTATTATCGTACCATAATTCTTTTCATTGATATTTACGATGCTGTTAATTGTTTTGTTATCCTCAACCATTATCATTCTGTTTTTGATACTATCCAAGAAATCTTTCATGGTATCTGAAAAACAAATGTCACTTGGCCGTACTTTACGTTCTAATATCACAACATCGTTTAATTTTCTTGCCCTTGAAAGAGCGACATACATCTGATTCTCTCTATTGCGGTTTTCCATAACAATAGCGATTCTATCCAGCGTTAATCCTTGACTTTTGTCAATGGTAATCGCCCATGAGGGAATAAATGGAAACTGTTCAATACTTCCACCCTGAACCATCCAGCCTTCATATTTACTATAGCTCATAAGGCCATATCTTTCTCTAAAAATCTCATGTTGCACTCCTCTTATTTCTACAACAACAGAAAAGACATCATCAAGGCAAGAATTGGCAGAATTGATTCTAATAATTCTTCCCATTGAACCATTTACCCAACGGTTACCATTTTTTTTATTATCATTTTTTACAAATATTATTCTCATATTTTCTTTTAATTTTAATATTTCCTTAAACGGATTTTTTATAAAACTTGAATCGCCATAATATACATAAATTCTGGCATTGGAAATATATTCTACCCCCTTGAGCTTCTCATAAAAATAGCTGTTATATTTTGCGGCGACGCTGTTTGTAACCGTTAAATATTGATAATTTTCATTGAAAAAATCTCTCCCTATATACCGTTCATTTAAGATGGCTAGCTCCCTTGCTGATATTTTCCCCATCCTTATCGTTGCCAACATATTACGAAATGGAATATCGTCTTTATGCCGGTAATCTTTATCTATTTTGTATATATCAAATGAATTGTTAAAGAAATTGTTTGTCCGCATGACGTTTGCGTTGTAGAAATTATAATCATCATTTGCGTTTTTATATAATCCTCTTAATGCGGTATATTCTTCTTTTAAAGTGACTGGACCCATTTGACAAAAATCTCCGAGAAACAATAATTTTATACCGCCAAAAGGAAGTGCTGCCCCTCTTATGCATCTTAATTTGTAATCCACAATATCAAGTATTTCACAACGCAGCATACTGATTTCGTCAATTAATAAAATATTGCTATTTTTTATTTTCCCGATTATCTCATCATTCAATCTATTTCTCATTGATATTTCTCCAGTATATTGATATGGCGTGATAGAGAAAAATGATTGCATTGTACGTCCGCCTATATTCCAGGCCGCAATTCCTGATGGCGCAATAACTATTACATCATTTCTTGCGGAAACAAACTCCTTGATAATAGTACTCTTTCCGCAGCCCGCGCAACCAATTAGCAAAGTATTCCTATTATATTGTTTCATAGCGTTTAATAGCTCTTCATTAATATTCATAAACATCTCCATTTTCTTATGTCAATAATATGTTGTAATTAATAAATATTAATAAAGCTTTATAAGTTGTAATAACATTTAAATAAATAATATATTTGGAGGAATGATTATGGAGATAAACTATCTTAATATTAACGATGTGAGTAAAAAACTTAACATAGCAAAATCAACGCTTTATGCGTATGTAGGTAAGAATAAAATACCTTTTATTAAACTTGGAGGAAAATTATTGTTTCCGGAAAGCGACTTAACAAACTGGCTTAATTCAATGAAACAAGCTGTAATTTCTGAGCGCGAGGTAAATAAATGAAATGTACGGAAGGCATTGATAGAATAGGATTGCTTTTAAATCCATTATTTTTTGATAAAAAGAATATTATTAAACATAAAGACCCCTATAACAGGTTGACCTTACACCCGGCAGGTCAGTTTTATGTATTATCAATTCATGCGGAATGGTTTAACCCGCTCCTTGATTATCAAATGCAAATCGCAATGGCAATATACGAATTGGTAAAAGAAGGGGTTATTAACTTTTCTGATACAATGCTTACCCCATATTTATATATAAATATCATAAATACTTCTTTCTAAAGATAACAGCCTGTGAGTTCTATTCTGATTTTAAGAAAAAAAATGTTACTATCTATGAAGAAACGGCAAAACCTACTATTGATGAGGCAAAAGAGGAGGGAGGATTATATCAATACCATGATAAGGAAAAAGGAAAAACAGATACCTATTATTCACCAGATAAAAAAGGCTCAAGAAAATAACAATTTATTGCCTATAACAAACTTTAGAAATCAATACATGATAATAATAAGGGTACTAGAGAAGAATTGATGAATACACAAAATCCGATCCGATTAGAGTTTAAGATTTATGCAACTAATTCAGATTGGCTTCATTATGACAATCTTAAGGGTGACTGCATACAGATTATGAACCGCTATACTGCTTTAGGCATGAGAATGACATTACCAACGACAACCAATGACATTACCAATTGACAAAAATAATA
>JAITRG010000222.1 GCA_031288515.1 Tannerellaceae bacterium | reverse complement strand
GAGAGGGCGGAGGTTTCGCTGGATTCGCTGTGGGCGCAGCTGGAGGCGGCGGAGGCGGCAGAGACAGATTCGGCGGGCGTCTGCGATTCGGCGTTGCAGGCAGAAGCCCCGGAGTTGAGGGCGGCGGAATTGCGCGATTCTCTGTATAAAGTAATGGCGGCCGGCTATGGCGTCGATTCGGCCGGCGTAAGGATAGAAGATTATTCGGCGGGACATACGGGGCTGAACCGTTTCTTTGCCGCCCTGAACCGGAGTAAAAGCCAGCCGGCGCGTATCGCCGTGATGGGCGATTCGTTTATTGAAGGGGATATTATGGTGGCCGACCTTCGGAATGAATTGCAAAAGAAGTTCGGCGGGAGAGGGGTGGGCTTTGTGCCCGTTACCTCGCAGGCCGCCCAATACCGTCCGACAATCGACCAGCAGGCGTCGGGATGGGCCACTCATTCTATCCTGAATGATAAGAAGCAGGCGTATACCCTGGCGGGAATGACGTTTGAAGCCAAGTCTGACAAAGCTGAAATATCCTTTAAAGCCTCCGGATACTACGACCGGTTAAAGAGCGTTTCTTCCCTGAAGCTGCTATACGAAAAGACGGAAGGTACGGCTATGCAACTGTCCTGTAACGCTTCCCCCGATACGGTTAGCCGGTCTTTAGCGTCGGCCGGCGTTATAGACCAGTATATTCTGCGGGCCGACAGCATTACGGAAGGCCGCCTGGTCTTTACCGGCGCAAAAGGTTTCCGGGTTTTGGGGCTTGCCCTGGAAGACGACGAAGGGGTGGTGGTGGATAATTTTTCCCTGCGGGGTAATTCCGGTTTGCTGATGGAGCGGCTTGACCCTGCAGACTGCGAGTCGTTCGACAGGATACGCCACTATGATTTAATCATCCTGCAATATGGCCTGAATGTGATTGACGAAGAGATGCTTCAATACGGATGGTACAGGACGCGGATGGCGCAGGTGGTGGCCCACCTCCGAAACTGTTTCCCCGGGACAGACTTCCTGCTGCTGGGCGTATCGGACCGTTGCAACCAATACAATGGCGAATTCAAGACCATGCCTGCCGTATTAGCCCTTTTGCATACGCAACGGCAGATAGCGCGGCAGGCAGGCATACCTTTCTGGAATACGTTCGGCGCTATGGGGGGCGAGAACAGTATGGTGAAATTTGTAGACAAAGGCTGGGCAAGCAAAGATTATACCCACCTGAGTTTTCGCGGCGGAAGAGAAATTGCCAAAAGTTTAACGGAAGCATTGTTGCTGGAAAAGGAATTTTATGATAAAGCAGAACAAACGGTTCAGTAATACAGTACGCATAGCGCTCGCCGGCTGCCTGACAGCGCTGGCCGTAGGGGTACAAATGTATGCCGCTACACATAAAGCGTCTGTTAAACAGGCAGGCCGCGATGTGGCGCCGGTTATGCTGGCGTCGCTCAAGCCTACAGCCGTATCGGATACGGTACGCTCTCATTTGAAATTTGCGGTCGATTCGCTGTGCAGGGTAGACGATCCGCATCATTCGTTAGACGCTTTCTTCTCGGAATTAGACTGGTTGAGCAGGGGAGCGGATACGGTTGTTACGATTGTGCATATAGGCGATTCGCATATACAGGCCGGCTACCTCAGCGGGCGAACCATGCGGCTGATGCATCAGCAGTACGGAAATGCCGGACGGGGCTGGGTCTCGCCGCTGAGAATAACGAAGACAAACGAGCCTGCCGACTATTTTATTTCCACAGTGGTGAAGGAATGGACCGTGGGGCGATGTATCCAAAGCGCCCCGAAAACGTCTGTCGGGCCTGGCGGTATAGGGATACATACCGTATCGCCCTTTGTTGATTTCGACCTTTCGGTAACGCCGGTAAATGGCGCCGGCTATGAATTTAACCGCGTTGTGCTCTATCGCGGCGAACGGTCTATGCCGATGCTCCCTTCCGCTTCTTTCACAGATCCGGCGGAAGTTTCCAGAAGCCATACGCCTTCTGCTCCGGACGTTGTAACGGATACATTCTATATAGATTGCCTGGCGGACAACCTGCAACTGCAAACCACAAGGCGTAAGGAGGGAACCGATTCGCTTCTTCCGGCAGCCTCCTTCGACAACCTGTATTATGGCTTTAGCCTGACCAATGGCGCCTCAGGGATATTGTATCATTCGATAGGAGTCAATGGCGCCATGTTTGTGAACTATACAAACGACAGTTATGTAAAGAAACTTGCTTTGCTGAATCCCTCGCTGCTGATCGTCTCGCTGGGAACAAACGAAACGTTCGGCAGGCGTTTCTCTACCGTCGAATTATCCGAACAGGTTACCGCCTTCGTTTCTTTGGCCAGGAAATATATGCCGAAGGCCGCTATCCTGCTTACTACGCCTCCCGAATGTTACAAACGGGTATGGGTTAATAAGAAACGTACCTACATCCGGAACGAGAATACCGAACGGGCGGCAAAGGCCATTACAACGGTAGCCGGAGAGGAAGGAATCGCTTACTGGGATATGTTCGCCACGACGGGCGGCAAAGGCTCTTCCAAAGACTGGTTTAACGGCAAATGGATGGGGCGCGACCGTATCCATTTCAGTAAAGACGGGTATACAGAGCAGGGTACGCTGCTGTTCAAAGCGTTGATGAACCTGAAGATAGAGAGAGAAAGATAAGATGCTTGATTCGTTGCTGACTGATATGAGAGGATTCTTCTCCGGCCTGTCGTGGGAAAAGGCGGGCGAACAATTCGTTTACCTGCCGGATGCGCCGATGCTGTTTAGTAGCGGTATGTTCTTCTTTCTTTTTACAGGCTTCCTTATTATTTATAAATCGCTCGGGAAACATTTATTGATCCGTATTATTTATGTAACGGCCTTTTCGTTCTATTTCTATTATAAGAGCAGCGGGTTATGGTTTCTTTTACTGATAGCGACTGCTACTTCCGATTTCTTTATCGGGCGAAGGCTGGTTTTGACAACTTCCGTGGCGGTTCGTAAAGTGCTGGTTATGATAAGCCTTTGCGTCAATCTGGGGGTACTGGCTTATTTTAAGTATTTCAATTTCCTGATGGATATGGGCGCCCGGCTGATCCATGAAGCCGGCGCATTATTCGGGAACGAGACGCTTCAGCATACAATGTACGCGCCGTCGGATATCTTTCTGCCCGTTGGTATATCTTTCTTTACCTTCCAGTCGCTGAGCTATATCATTGATATATACAGGCGGCAGTTAGAGCCGCTTTACCGGTGGATTGATTATGTTTTTTACGTTTCCTTCTTCCCACAGTTAGTCGCGGGGCCGATTGTACGGGCGCGCGATTTCATACCGCAGATATATAAAGAATTAGCCGTCACCCGCGAGCAGTTTGGAGAAGGGCTTTTCCTTATCTTTTGCGGATTGTTCAAGAAGGCCGTGATATCAGACTATATCAGCCTTAATTTTGTAGACCGTATCTTTGACGCCCCGCTGCTTTACACCGGGGTGGAAAACCTGCTGGGCGTCTATGGGTATGCGCTGCAAATCTATTGCGACTTTTCCGGGTATTCGGATATGGCTATCGGGATTGCCTTGTTGCTTGGCTACCGTTTTGCCGTCAATTTTGATTCTCCGTACCAGTCGGCCAGCATTACGGAGTTTTGGCGGCGCTGGCATATCTCCTTATCTTCCTGGCTGAAAGATTATTTGTATATATCCCTCGGCGGCAATCGCAAAGGGAAAACGCGCACGTATCTCAACCTGATGATAACGATGCTGCTGGGAGGCTTATGGCATGGAGCGTCGCTTCGCTTTATCCTTTGGGGGGCGATACATGGCGTTTCCCTTGCCGTGCATAAGTTTATCATGGGGCGTTTCAGCCGTTTTAAACAGTCGGGAAGCCGGACGTCTCCTTTCCGCCGGGTAATGGGCGTTGTGTTTACCTTTCATCTGGTTTGTTTCGGCTGGATATTTTTCCGGGCCGGTACGATGCAGATTGCCGGAGAAGTATTATCTCAAATCGTTACGGATTTCCATCCCGAGGTGTTTATCCAGTTTGTCATGGGATACAAAGGCGTCGTACTCCTGATGGCGGCAGGCTATATCCTTCACTTTGCCCCGCACCGTGCAGGGTTGGCCATGCAGCATATAGTTACCCGTTCGCCCCTGTTTATTCAGGCGTTGCTGCTGGCGTTGCTAATCTTTATTATTGTCCAGATGAAAGGCGCCGGTGTGCAACCGTTTATCTATTTTCAGTTCTAATCCCTGTTTGAGAAATATTTCATGAACTGCGCGCGTTCATACATTCCCGGATTCTTACTGTTGGCATAGCTCAGTTTGCCTTTGAATTCGGCTATCGATTCATATTTGGCATGGCTCATCCATTCTTCCACGCAGGTAAGGACTTGCGTGATAATCTCGGCGCCACAGGTATAGACCGCACTGCACATCTGTACGGCGGAAGCGCCGGCAAGCAGGCATTTGATAACGTCTTCCCACTCATGTATCCCGGTAGAGGAAGCGATACTGATACCCGGTATTTTGCCTGATACGATGGCCGTCCATCTTAACGTATCCCCTAAGTCGGAATGGCTGCTGAATACATTGCCGGATACAAGTTGCATGGTATTTATATCGATATCGGGGCGATAGCAGCGGTTAAAAAGAACCGCTCCATCCGCGCCGTTTACCTTTAATATATGTACGAGCGCCGGTATGTTGCTGAAAAATTTCCCGATTTTCATGATAACCGGAATCCGCACCGTTTCTTTTACTCTGCGGATTATGTTAACGTACATGGCGCGGGTTGCATCATAATCATACGCCAAATCAGTGTCCACATAAAAAACGTTCAACTCCAATGCATCGGCTCCGGCTAATTCCATTTGCCGGGCAAAGTCTATCCAGGCGTCTGCTTTGTAACAGTTTGTGCTGGCAATGACAGGGATGTTGCAGGTTGCCTTTGTTTTTTTTATTAATTCCAGGTAGTCGTTTACCTGGTTTGCTTTTACGTATTCGCGGATGTAATCGGTAGCTTCCGGGTAGTAAGACTCGCTCATTAATGATGTACTTTGCATCTCTATCTGTTCTTCAAAAAGAGATTTAAGAACAATAGCGCCGGCGCCGGCTTTTTCATATTCTTTATTACGATCCGGGCTTGACGTTAAGCCGGAGCTTCCTATAATTATCGGATTGCGAAGCGTTAATCCGGCATATTGCGTTTCGAGGTTGATCATGTTTTGATTTAATTACGTTTAACTTTAAACTATCTTAGCGACAAATGTACATAATTATTCCGATACGAATCTTTACCTGCGTTATTTAAAATGGTTAAAATACAGGTGCGTTAAAACAGGAATGCGCCGGTTTGTTACCGATCGCCGAAAATATAACTTCCGATGCGCACCATCGTACTGCCTTCCTGTATGGCAAGTTTGTAATCGCCTGTCATTCCCATTGACAACTCATTGAAATAACCGGCGTCTTTCAAGGCAGCGGATGATTTTATCTCTTGAAACAAAGAGCTTAGTAAGTGAAATTCTGTTCGTATCCGGGTCTCATCATCGGTGAAGGTAGCCATTCCCATTAATCCGCAAATCCGGATATGGCTGAAAGAATGTATATTTTCTTTAGCCAGCAGTTCCTTTACTTCGGAAGGCGTAAACCCATGTTTGCCCTCTTCCGCGGCGATGCGTATTTCCAGCAGAACGCGAATAATCCGGTTTTGCCTGGCGGCCTGTTTATTAACCTCCTCTATCAATCGGAGCGAATCGATACTGTGTATCGTATGTATAAATGGGGCCATGTCTTTTACCTTATTGCTTTGCAAAGGACCTATAAAATGCCATTCGATATCGGAGGGAAGCGCCTTATGCTTGCCGGTTAATTCCTGCACCCTGCTTTCCCCGAATACCCGTTGCCCTGCCTGATAGGCTTCAAAAACGTCTTCCGGCGGATGAAATTTAGAAACGGCCACTAATTTTACATGAGCGGGGAGTTCCTTTTTCAACCATTCTATTTTAGAGCCGATACTCATGATTTTTGTTCGTCCACAGAAAAAGGAAATACATCCATCAGGGCGGTTTCCGTAACGGATGCAATCGTATAATCCGCCATTGTCCCCTTCATGCCTTCTTCCAATACGGCAATGGCGTTTTTTAAGTCGGAAGCTTGCGCCAGCATTTGAACGGCTGTTTTTTTCTCCGCCCCGCTTTTTTCATCCAGGGTGATGAAGAATACTTTTATTTTGTAAAAACGGTCGCCATTTTCATTGAAAAACAATTCCGAAAGGCGGGCGCGCTTTATATCGGTAATTGTGAACTCCCCGGTGATATAAGGGCGTATTTCTTCTATGATCCGCGCTTCCGCTTCGGTGAAAGATAATGCATCTACCAGATAAGGTTCGGTTACTTTCTTTTGCATTCCGTTTTCAAGCGTTTTCTCATACGATACTTTACATTCAAACCAATTGTGCATATTATTCTGAGTTTAGTTGTTTTGTCTAAAAATGTGAGCAAACTTACGCAAAAAATGGCGATTAATACGAGTTCGCTCTTAAAAAAACAAGGCAACCGTATCAAAATAATTAAAAAGCGAACATCAGAAAGAAGTCATAAACGAACCGTACAACCGTCTCTTCTCTGCTTAAAAAAGATAAATATATAGAATAATCAGATGATATTTGTGTATTTGTTATGTGAAAAAACAAATAATTATATATATTTGCTCGCGATATTTGGAGTATTAGCAATAAATAAAAAAAAAGAAACAATTATGGCAAGAAAAAAAATGACAGAAGAAGAAAAACTCACAAAAAGAGCAATGAAAGAACAGGGTTTTGATGTGCTGGCGAAAGGCCTTAAATATCTTTCTTATGCTGAATTAGACGAACTCATAGCTTTGTCTGCGCGGTATAAAAAAGAAAAATTAGGCAAAGAAGAACTCCGTCTGATAAAAGAAAAGGAAAAGATAGAGTTAGAATTAAAGAAGTTGAAAGGAATTGACGCCACAGAGAATTTGTAACGCATCAACGATTTGCTGAATGAAAAAGGAACATAAAGAGAGTATGTTCCTTTTTCGTTGTAAGCAAGCTAAACATTAATTGCTTTTTCGATAGCCGATAACAGCCAGCGCATTAAAAAAGATGGCAAAAAGGCAAATGACAGAGAAGTGTACCGATAAATCGGACAACCGGCAGCCCTTGAGATAAACCATTCTCATCACATCTATAAAGTAACGTAAGGGATTGAAAAGAGTAAGTTTTTGCGCCCATTCCGGCATACTGCTTACAGGAGTGAAAAGCCCGCTCATTAACGCGAAAATGATAGTGAAAAAGAAAACTGTAAACATAGCCTGTTGCTGATTGGACGAAATAGAAGAAATAGCTAGCCCAAACCCCGTAAATGCAATCAGGTAAATAACGGCAAACAAATAAATAACGCCAAAGCTCCCGGCCGGAATAAGCCCGTAAATTAACCATGCAATAAGTATGCCGATGGTAAGCAATATGAATCCGATGATCCAGAAAGGAATTAGTTTGGAAAGCAGGAATAATGATTTGGATAATGGGGTTACATTGATTTGCTCAATCGTCCCTTTTTCTTTTTCGCTGACAATATTTAAAGCGGAAAGGAATCCTCCGATAAGCGTTAAGAGGAAAGCCATTATCCCGGGAACCATATAATTTTTATAATTCAAATGAGGATTGTAAAGATTTTTGGAAGTAATACTTCCCGTCATACGGACGCCATAACCGCACTCATTGTTGAAGTCTTGTATAATAGTAGAAAGATACGAACTGCCGAGCCCTCCTTTCGTGCCATTGATGGCATTGGCGGCAATAAGTACTTGCGCTTTGCCTTCTTTTCCCAGGTCTTTTTCGAAATCGGCGGGTATTTCTATTAATATATCCGATCTGTCTTTTTCGATAGAAGCCAATCCTTCTTTATAACCGGACGATATATCTGTTAATTTGAAATATCCGGACGATATTATTTTTTCGGTTAAACGCTGCGAGTAGACAGAATGGTCGTTGTCTACAATACCAATATAGATGTTTCTCATCTCGAAATTAGCGGCAAAAGGCAGGATAACCAGTTGGAGAACCGGCATGATAAATATAATTTTGGGCAGAAAACGGTCTCGCTTTATCTGTTTAAATTCTTTTTCCAGTAAGTATCGGAGGGCTTTCATTATAATCGGATTTTAAAACGTTTTACGCTGACTACTATTAAAAACAGGATCATGAATAGCATGATGCCTGTTTCTTTCCATATAAATGCCATTCCCAATCCTTTTATCATTACATTTTTTACAGCAATGATATACCATTTGGCCGGTACAATATTGGATAATACTCTTAATATCCAGGGCATATTTTCAACAGGGAAAATCATCCCGCTCAAAAGCATAACCGGAAGCATCAACGCCATCCCGCTGATAAGCATCGCTGCCTGTTGCGTATGGGTAACGGTTGAGATAAGTAATCCCAGGCATAAAGAAACGAGTGCATACAGGATAGAAATTGAAATAAGAAGTATAAGGTTGCCTGCAACAGGAACATCAAGCAGAAACCTGGAGAGCAACAGAATCGTAGCAATATTGACCATACTCAGGAGCAGATAGGGAGTTGCCTTGGCTAAGATAATATAGACGGGTTTCAGGGGGGAGACTAAAAGTACCTCCATGGTTCCCATTTCTTTTTCTTTTACAATTCCCACGGAAGTCATCAGGGCGCAAATCAGCATAAGTATTAAGCCCATAACGCCCGGAACAAAGTTGTAGGCCCCTTTCATTTGCGGGTTATACAGGAGATTGGCCGCCGGAATAACGCCCGGCTGATTAACCTCTGTCGCCAGGTTGCGGACAACGATATCCGAGGTAGAGATAATTGCTGTGGCATACTGTATGAGAGCCGTTGCCTCGTTCGGATTGGTGGCGTCGGCCAGGATTTGTATGGCGGGTTCATCCGCCCCCGATAATTGGGCGGGGAATACGATGGCCAACCGTATTTTATCTTGCCTGAACAGCGTTTCTACTTCTTCATAACTGCCGGCCGTTTTGTATAGCTTGAAATACTCGCTGGCTTGCAGTTGTTCTGCCAGCCGGTTTGTTACGTTATCGCGGCTGTAATCCAGGATAGCTATGGGCGAACTTTTTATTTCGGTGGATATGGCATATCCGAAAAGAATAATCAGGATAACGGGAATGATTAATAGTATGAGCATCGTGCGCACATCGCGAAAAATGTGATAAAACTCCTTTCTTATGAACGATAGAAACTGCTTCATGATGTTATTCTCCTCTCGTGGCTTTTCGTGCTAATGACTGGAATACTTCGTTCATGTTTCCGGCATGATACATCTCTTTTAGAACCGACGGTTTGTCTAATGCTTCTATCCTGCCGTCTACCATGATGGATATCCGGTTGCAGTATTCGGCTTCGTCCATATAATGGGTGGTGACGAAGATGGTGATTCCCCGGGCCGATGCATCATATATCAATTCCCAGAATTGCCGGCGTGTAACCGGGTCTACGCCTCCGGTTGGTTCGTCTAAGAAAACAATCGTGGGTTCGTGGATGATAGCAACGGAAAAAGCCAGCTTTTGTTTCCATCCCAAAGGGAGCGAATCCACCAGCGTATCCCGTTCGTTCTCGAGGTTCAGGGTATGCAGTAATTCATCGGTTTTATCAGCCAGTCGTTTGGAGGATAATCCGTAGATACCTCCAAATAGCCGGATGTTCTCCCATACCTTGAGGTCGCCGTATAAGGAGAATTTCTGGCTCATGTAGCCGATATGCTTCTTTATTTGCTCGCTTTTCCTGTAGACGTCATAACCTGCTACCGTTGCTTTGCCCGAAGTGGGGACAGATAATCCGCAAAACATGCGCAT
Source organism: Tannerellaceae bacterium (assembly GCA_031288515.1). Classification (GTDB taxonomy): domain Bacteria; phylum Bacteroidota; class Bacteroidia; order Bacteroidales; family Tannerellaceae; genus DFXE01. The sequence continues at coordinate 18,761 of JAITRG010000222.1, read as the reverse complement.
GGCTGTTGTCTTACCGGCTCCGTTGGCGCCCAGGAAACCAAATATCTCGCCGCTTTCTACCCAAAAACTAATCCGGTCTACCGCCGTAAAGTCTCCAAACCGTTTTGTAAGCTTATCCGTTTCAATTACATGCATACTGTTAATCATTACCGAGTTCCATAAAACAATCTTCCACGCTGGGTTCTATCGGATGAATGAAGACGTCTGTATATCCTTTCCCTTTCAGATACGTTTCCAGGTTTGCGATATCCGGGGCGTTGTCTTTTAGCGTCAGATGATGCGAGTCGCCGAAAGCATAGCAGGAATAAGCGCCCGTCCAACTCCGTATGTCGCCTAATAATTGGTACATCTTATCCGACCGGATTGAATAGACGGGCCTTTTGAACGATTGGCGAATCATATCGGGCGTACCGGTTGTAAAACAGCTCCCGTTACGCATTAAAGCAATGCGGTCGCAGCGGGATGCCTCGTCCATATAAGGAGTAGAAACAAGTATGGCAATCCCCTGTTTCTTCAATCTGTGCAGCATATCCCAGAACTCAACGCGCGAAACAGGGTCTACCCCGGTAGTAGGCTCGTCTAAGAAGAGTACATCCGGCCGGTGAATCAACGCGCAACACAAAGCCAGTTTCTGTTTCATCCCTCCCGACAATTTACCGGCCCGTCTATTCTTAAAAGGTTCAATCTGCACGTAAATATCCCGTATCAACTCATAATTCTCTTTAAGGGTGGTGTTGAATACGGTAGCGAAGAAGGTCAGGTTTTCTTTTACCGAAAGGTCTTGATACAAAGAAAACCGTCCCGGCATATAACCTACCCTCGTACGAATCTCCCGCCAGTCTTTCACTACATCCAGTCCGCATACCGAAGCCGAACCCTTATCGGGCAGAAGCAAGGTGGCCAGGATGCGAAACAGGGTGGTCTTCCCTGCGCCGTCGGGCCCGATAAGCCCAAAGAGTTCGCCCGCTTTTACCGTTAAGGATATGCCCTTCAAACCCAATCCATTCCGGGTATACGTTTTATGTAAATTCCTTACCGCTATCATTATATTAGCTAATTACCGGGGCTTATGAATGTGGTTTCTCCATACTGTCCGATTTTCAGGTAGCCGTCGTTTTTTACGGCTATCCTGATGGCGTATACGAGGTTGGCGCGTTCGTCTTTGGTTTGGACGCCTTTGGGGGTAAATTCGGATTTGTCGGATATCCAGCTTATGACGCCGGGGTACTCGCGGCGGTTGTCTTTGCCGAAGTCGGCGAATACCCGGACGGTTTGTCCCTGTTTCAGTTGGCTCAACTGGTCGGCGGCGATATAGGCTCTGAGGTATAATAAACCGGTATCCGCTATTTTATAAAGGGGTTTGCCGGCCATTGTTACTTCTCCGGGTTCGGAATATTTAACCAGGACGGTTCCTGTCTGTGGATTTATGATTCTGCATTTCTGCAACTGGTCGTCTAATTGCATGATTTGGTATTGCAGCCCTTCCGCTTCGGCGTCGGTACTTCCCGATGTTTTATGGAGGGTAGAGTATTGAGCGTCTAACTGCTTTTGCAGGAATTGGATATTGTTTACGATATCGTCCAATTGCTTTTGGTTGCCTGCATTTGCTTTTACCAGGTTTTCCATTCGTTGCTGTTCGGTTCGGGCGGTGGCGATTTGTTGCTCCAGTACGGCAATTTGTTTGCGGATGTCCGGTTTGCGAATGTCTACGGCTTTCAGGCCGGCGGCTAATTGTCGCTTTTTCAGGTAAAGTTGTGCGCTGTCTATGTATCCTACGCAGTCTCCGCCATTGATACGGTCGCCTTCACGGATACCCAGTTCCATAATTTTACCGCTTACTTCGGAAGAAACCACTATTTCGGTGGCTTCGAAAACGCCCGTAGCGTCTGCTGCCTGTTCGTTTCCGTTGCAGGCGCCCGTTAGCGCGGCTATTATCGTTAATACGATACAGGAGGTTGCTTGTTTCATCTTTTTAGTTATTATTCGTTGTATACATATAATTATATATAGCCATCAGTTGGCGGATGCGATTAGCCGCTACTGTTTGCCGGGCCATATCCTCTGCATTTATCTCCCGGATGAGGTCGGTAACGGAAATGACGCCATTCTCCAGTTTCGCTTCCGCCGCTTTCTTGATGCTTGTCCGCAGCCGGACGATTTCATCGCCGGCTTTCAACAGGTCGGTCATTTTTTGTATCTCCGTATTTTGCTGCATCAGTTGCATGGCGGTATTGAAGAGGAAAACGTCCCTTTGTATGCCAATAGCCCGGCGCCCGGTTTCTACTTTTCGCCGGTCATTTTTAACCGTATATAGTTTCCCGATATTCCACGACAAACGTACGCCGGCAATGTAAAATGGTTCGAAGCTGTCTTCCAGCATATTTAATCCCGGCCTGCCATAACCTCCCTGTGCGAATAATCCGATACGGGGCATTAATCCGGCGGCGATTTGTTTGTTTTGTATGTCGGTTAGATGGCTTTGAGCTTCTAATGCTTTTAGTTCGGGGCGGTTAACTCCAAGTTCCTCCAAACGGCCATCCCAGCCCCTTTGTGGGGGAACAGAGAAAATAGAAGGCGTAGTAAGGATGAGTTCTTCATATGGCCCCTCCTTTAGAGGGTTGGGGGGCGTTATCAATATCCCCAACATCCGGCTGCAGGCTTTGCGTCCGGCTTTTAGTTCGATTTCGTGTTGACGGGCATTCAGCAGTTCTACTTCCAAACTTTCTTTGTCGGATTGATTGGCTACTCCGTTCTCCATCATGGCTGTGATACGGTCTATGTTTACCTGTAATTCTTTTTGCAGGAGATTGTTCTGGCTAATCAGTTCGTCTTGCAGGAGGCAACCGAAATATAACTGGTTTACTTTTTCGTTCAGCGCATACAAATCGCTTTCCAACTGTTGCCTGTTGGCGGTAGCTTGGGCTTTTGTCAGTTCGCGGGCCGAGTGAATGACGCCTCCGTCCCATATTGTCTGGCTTAGTTCGGCAGTTGCCTGGTATTGGTCTTTGCCGAGCGTGGGGATAGAGAAGCCCGGGATGATTGCCGACAACTTTTCACTGTCGAAAGGCAGTTTCGTTACGTCGCTTTGATAAGTAGCTTTCGCATTGACCGCTATCTGGGGCAACCAGCCTTTAGCGGCGCTGGCCAGGTTGTATTGCTCCGTTTTGTTTATCAAGTCATGTTGTTTGATAAGCGGATAATTGTTTCGCGCCAGCTCGTAGCATTGTGTAATAGTAAGCGCCTCCTGCGCTTCCATACAGAAGCTTACCGACAGGAAGGAGATTATAAGCAGTTGGATTCGTATCATATTAATCTTTTTTTATTACTTGTTTTCAGGCGTAAGCAAGATGTGCATAACTTCTTTAATCAATTCGCCCCGCTGGTCGAGAAATACTTCGAAAGCCTCCCGGTTCTCTTCCAGAAAAACCGTTGTTAATGCATGTCTGACAAGGTAAGGAAAAACGACAAGAGAGATTAAAGTAGACGCCACCTCAATAAGCGGCCTTTTCCTGATGATCCCCATTTCCATTTCGGCTATTATTTGTTCCCGCAGGCGCAAGATCGGCGCTATACGCCTGGAGTGTACCATAACGGCATGAAATAAATGTTCCGGGTCGCGATTCATCTCGCTTACTACAAAAACGGGAAATAAAGGGTTTTGCCGTATGGCTGCCAGATATTCATTAATAATCAGGGGAATCTTTTCCATGATACGGGAATCTTCGTTCATGATTATTTCCACATTCGGCAGTATCATACTTATCAGTTGTCCGAAGATAGCTTCAAACAATAACTCCTTCGTGCGGAAATAATAGTGCAGCGAAGTCCGGCTGATACCTGTTTCGGCTGCTATGTCTCCCATTTTGGTCGCCTCATATCCTTTACGGACGAATATTATCTTGGCTGCTTCAATGATACGGCTTTCTATGTCGTTGCTCTCTTCCATTACTGCCTGTTAAATGTTATTATTTCTTTTGTCTTATATGTTTGACAGATGTGTCAAACATAGTAAAATAAAAAGAGAGGCGTATCATCTATACCTCTCTTTTATTTATCTTTAACGATTGAATAACCGTCTCTATTTAATGGTACGCGCGGCGACTCCTTCGAAAGTTATTTTAACAGGATTTATAAACCCATTCCCGTCAAAGGTCATCTTGTCGATGCAGGTAGCACGGTGGTTGTGATGCGTTTCAGTCAGCGGGCGGCGGTGATAAACGATGTAATAATCGTCTGAACCGGGTATATGTATTACCGAGTGGTGTCCGGCGGCGGTAGCCACTTCCGGGTCTTGTTGCAGGATTTTACCGATACGGTTGAACGGCCCTAACGGCGAATCGGCTATTGCATAGGAAACGGAATAATCCGGGCCTCCCCAGCCCCCTTCGCTCCACATGAAATAATATTTTCCATTCTTCTTAAACATAAAAGGGCCTTCTGTATAGTTTTCCGGGGTAATTTCTTTGTATATTTCGCCATCTTCAAAAGGAACCAGGGCGGTAAAGTCGTCGTTCAGCTTTACAATATTACAATGGCTCCAACCGCCATAATACATATAACAGGCGCCATCGTCATCAAGGAAAACAAACTGGTCTATCGGTTGCGCTCCGTTTATAATATCGTTAATCAGCGGTTTGCCCAATAAATCTTTATAAGGCCCTTCAGGACGGTCGCTCACGGCAACGCCAATACCGCCGGTTTCTCCCTCATGCACATCATTAGCTCCAAAGAAGAAGTAATACCTCCCGTCTTTCCGGATAACTGACGGAGCCCACATAGCGCGCTCAGCCCATTTAACTTCCGTATTGTCGAGGATACGGGAATGCTTCGTCCAGTTTACCAGGTCTTTGGACGAGAAACAGTCGAAGAACGTTTGCTCCTCATACAGATCGCTCCAGGTAGGATAAATCCAATACGTATCATCATAAATAATCCCTTCCGGGTCGGCATACCAACCTTCCACAATCGGATTGCCACTCATGGCCGCTTCCTCAGATTTCCGGCTGCAAGCCAAACAAATACCAAGGAGCAACAAGCTGAAAAATAATCCTCTCATTATCATAAATTAAGTAGTTTTACAAAGTGCGCAAATATAAGTATAATTGAATATATCTCCGGCTACGTAAGCCTCTTTTTCTTCCGCAGAGAACGTTATATCTTCGCCAGTCCTCCTTCCGAGGTTTCTTTGTACAGGCTGGGTAAGTCGTGGCCTGTTTGACGCATCACTTCTACTACCTGGTCGAAGCTTACGCGGTGCCGTCCGTCGGAGAAGTTGGAATAGGTGTTGGCGTCCAAGGCACGGGCGGCGGCGAAGGCATTGCGTTCGATACAGGGGATTTGTACCAGTCCGCAAACCGGGTCGCAGGTCAGGCCTAAATGATGTTCGAGTCCCATTTCTGCCGCGTATTCGATTTGGGCGATTGTTCCGCCGAAAAGCTGACTTGCCGCAGCGGCAGCCATGGCACAAGCTACGCCTACTTCGCCCTGACAACCTACTTCGGCGCCGGAAATAGAGGCGTTTGTACGGGCAACATTTCCAAACAGTCCCGCTGTGGCCAACGCATGGAGTATTCTTGAATCACGAAATTCGCGCGTATCCTTCAAATGATATAATACAGCCGGAATCACGCCACACGAGCCACATGTAGGAGCCGTCGCAATCTTTCCTCCGCATGCGTTCTCTTCCGAAACGGCCAGGGCAAAAGCGTATACCATTCCGCGACTTTTGATACTGCTTCCATACCCTTTGGCCCGAATCAGGTAGTCGGAGGCTTTCCGCCGTAATCCTAAGCCGCCGGGGATAATACCTTCGGCTTCCAGTCCTCTTGCAACGGCTTCCTGCATCACCTGCCATACTTCGCCCAGGTAATCCCATATGCCGGCGCCTTCGCACTGCTCTACATATTCCCAGTAGGAATATCCGGTAGTCTGACACCAGTCCTGGATATCGTGTATGGTAGACATCGTGTAAACGTTGGCCGTTTTTTGTTCGTTACAGGTCTCGTTGGCCAATGTTCCTCCGCCGATGCTGTAAATCGTCCATTCTTCCAGTTTACGGCCTTTATCGCCGAATGCTTCGAAAAGCATTCCGTTGGGGTGGAAGGGGAGGAATACCTGCGGTTCCCAGTTGATATGCGTGGGGGCGACGGGTTCCAGTATTTCAAGGATAGCCACGTCTGTCATATGTCCTTTGCCTGTAGCTGCCAGGCTGCCGTATAATGTAATGGTAAACTTGCCAGCCTGCCGGTTGCGTTCCAAAAACAGTTGCGCCGCACGCCTCGGCCCAATTGTATGACTGCTCGACGGGCCTTTGCCTACCCTGAATATTTGTCTGATTGATTCCATCGTGCAAAAGTACACAATAAACATTAATTCTACTTTACCGGATTAGAGGAACATGATCGGCGTATTTCTTATAATGGCGGTTTTCATGTTCGTTCTTATTTCATCTGAAAAAGGTTAATTGTAAAGACTGTCTTTCTTTACGCGGATTACTTTTCCGAACTCAACCAATTTTTTCATATCTATTTTCTTAGAATTACCCACAATCATATAAACTACAGGACGGTTGTTTATATTATCTTCATAAAAGCGAACGACGTCATTCATAGACATTTTCGATAAATTTTCTATCAGTGTTTCATTCGGGTCGGCTTTGTATCCTTCGTTTCTCAACGAAGCGATTTTTTCAGGAATCCGTCTGAAAGCAGGATAGTTATTGCAGGACTGGTTAATCAGCGCTTGCTTCACGGCAGGCAACCGTTCCGGTTTAACAGGCATTTCATTAATGAGTTGATCCAAAACGGTAAGAGCGTCTATCGTCTTATCATTTTGCGTAGAAAGCATAGCCGTAAATTCGCCCGGCTTTTCCTTATGATTCAATGGCAGGAGAGAAAAGGTACCGCTCGCCCGGTAAGCATAGGAACGAAATTCACGTATTTCCTGAAACATTAAAGAAGACATATCTCCGCCGAAATAACCGGAGAAAAGTTTGGCGGCGTCACGCGAAGATTCATCTTTTACGGAATCTCCCAATACGTAGGCGTAAATAATGCTTTGTGAAACATCCGGCATATCGCAGAAATACACAAGCGGTTCGGCATATTCCTTTTTCGGGCGATAAACGGGCGCTTTGGATTTGGTTGTTACATGGCTGAGATTTAAGTGTTCTTTGATATGATTGCCAACCTCTTCAACAGGAAGCGTGCCGCAGTAATATAAATCGCATTGTACCTTTAGTACATTTTTGAAAACAGCTAATAAATCTTCTCCTTTCAATTTTTTAATATCGGAAAGGGAGAGCTTATTCAGAAAACTCGACTTTTTCCCGTACCTGGTTTTATCAAGTAAAGCAAGCGCTACATTATTAGCCGATTTATAAAAGGTTTTTTTCATCACCTTTTCTTCATCCGCCAGTTGTTTGATTTTTTTATTGTCGGCTTTCACATGTTGCATAAAAGAAGAGACAAGCGCCAATGTTTCATTGAAATTGGCGTCGAACCCGCTTATCTTGATAATGAACCGGTCGTCGTTCATATCAAAAGAAAGCGTACTTCCTAAGGTTTGTAATTTCCCGCGAAAATCGTCAAAAGACAATTCGTCTGTACCCAAAAGAGGGAGATAACTTGTTAATTGAGTCAATTCCGGTTTTTCTATTTTACCGATACCGAAAGACAGGTCTAACGAGAAAATGTCATTGACAGGATTCACAGACGCATAGAGTTTAACAAGCGGCGAAAGGGGAAGGATTTTTACATCCTGCTCAAAGTCGAGGAAACGGGGCGTTATTTCCTTAACCGGTAATCGCACCAACTGACCGGCATAAGCCGAAGACGTTTCCATGTTTCGAGGAATGATCGGCTGGAAGTTGGGTTTGGGCAGGTTGTCTTTCGGGTATCTTCCGGTCTTCTTTGTAACATACAGGTAATTGTCGGTAAAATAGTTGTTAGCCACCCTTACAATATCCTCTTTGGCAAGCGCATTGATATGCTCTATTTCTTCTAAATAGCTGTCCCACGATTTCCCTTGTGAAAATAAGGTTATCATTTCTTCCGAGCGGGAACTGATCTCTTCCAGCCGGGATACATGTTTACGTTTCTGTTCTAATTTCAGGCTATTGAATACATCTTCACTGAAATCTCCCTTCTTAATCCGTTCCACCTCATTTAAAACCAGTTCTTTCGCGCTTGCCAGCGATTGAAAAACAAGTTTGGGTACGGCTATAACGCCTAATATGCCGGCGTCGTTAAAACTTTCATTGATTGTCATGGCAGCCATCAGTTTCCGGGTTACCATTAATTTATCAAGGTATCCGGTGCCATTTGAGTTATTAAGCAAGCCGATAGCAATATTCAAGGCCACCTGATCAGGATGGTTGGCTGGAACGCCGCGAAAGGCAAAACCGGCAGCGCTGATCAAAGGAATAGGAAAACGGACAGAGAACTTTTCTTCTCCGTTGAAAGGCGGTATCTCTACGGTTTTTCTTGCAGGGATTTCTCCTTCAGGTATACGTGAAAAAGCGGCTTCAAGGATGGGGAGCGTTGTTTCAGAGTCGAAATCGCCGCTAAGAATCAGCCCCATATTAGACGCCACATAATATTCGCGGAAGAACTTCATCATCTCCGAAAGCTGCGGGTTCTTTAAATGTTCCGTACTGCCTAATATCGAATAAACATAGGGATGAGGCTGGAAGAAGCGTGCCATAAACTTCTCCATGGCGTCGCGCCCCATAGCGTCGCGGTACATATTTTTCTCTTCATAAACGGTTTCCAGTTCGCTTTGGAACATCCGGAAGACAGGATTCAGCAGCCTCTCACTGTTAAGCTCCGCCCACTGGGCGATATATTTAGGAGAAAACGTATTCAGGTAAACCGTAAAGTCATACGATGTGCCGGCATTTAAACGTGTGCCTCCATATTTGGATATCAAATGATTAAACTCATTTGGAATCACATAATCGGAGGCTTTTATACTTAATTCATTAATCTCTTTCTGAATATTCAGGCGCGCTTTGGCGTCTGTAGTGGAAGCCAGCTCATCATACTTAACGGCAATGGAGTCGAGCAGTATTTTTTCGGCCGCATAATCGGTTGTACCTATCTTGTCTGTCCCCTTAAACATCATATGTTCAAAGTAATGGGCAATGCCGGTATCAGGCGTATCTTTCGCCCCGGCTTTTACGACGACAGCTCCAACTATTTTAGGTTGGCTGTGGTCTTCATTCAACCATACAGTCATCCCATTGCTCAATTTATGTTCTTTTACCTGGAGTGATTCGGATAAATGTTCTGATAAGATATTTGTACTCAATGAGAATAGCGCCACGATTAATAAAAGTTTCATGAAAAAAAACAGTTCAAATTTTGAATGACAAAGATATTCATTTATTTCGGTCTGAAAAGAGAAATAACATCTTAATTCACAAAATCTTTTACATTGCCTGTATATTTTCCTGACTTCGTTGTTATTTTAAGGAGCAATGCAGCAAGGCGGCAATAACGGCGCCGGCTATCGGAGCCAGTACCGGAATCCATGCGTATTCCCAATGGCTGCTCCCTTTTCCCTTGATGGGAAGGATAGCGTGCATGATACGCGGAGCCAGGTCGCGCGCCGGATTAATGGCGTATCCGGTAGGCCCTCCCAGCGAAAGCCCAATCGCCCAGACGGTAAATGCAACAGGTATGGCTCCCACCGAACCTAATCCCACCGGCAAAGTATGGTTGCCGTCGTACCCGGTAATCTCGCCGCCTGTGATATGGAAGACAACAAATATAAGCACAAATGTCCCGACTGCTTCGGCGGCAAAATTGACAGCCGGATTGCTGATGGCCGCGCCGGTAGCAAAGACGCCCAACTTGGCCGCAGCATCTTCCGTAGCGTCGAAATGGTCTTTATACACAAACCAGACAAGGAATGCGCCCAACAGAGCGCCTGTCATCTGTGCAATAATATACGGACATACATTACGCCAGGGGAATTCCCCTCCAATAGCTAAGCCGACAGATACGGCAGGGTTAAGATGCGCCCCGCTATAAGGGCCGGCTACCGTTACTCCGACAAACACACCCAGCGCCCAGGCAGTGGTAATGACCATCCACCCGGCGCCGTTTCCTTTTGTTTTATGTAAACAAACATTCGCACACACGCCTGCTCCCAGGAGGATAAGAAGCATGGTTCCTGTTAATTCTGCTATAAATGGAGACATGTTATTTGATTTAAAGTGTTTAATTTTCGTTCGGCAACGCCCAATGCCGGGCGCTATTAACTGCTTTGTGCCATCCCTTTAACAGTTGGGAGGCTTGTTCTTCTTTCATTTCCGGATAGAAGACTTTATCAAGCGACCATTGTTCTTTCAGTTCATCTGTATTTTTCCAGTAGCCAATAGCCAGACCTGCCAGATAAGCCGCTCCCAGCGCCGTCGTTTCAAGTACTTTAGGGCGTACTACCGGGCAACGGCTGATATCCGCCTGAAACTGCATCAGGAAATTGTTGGCAATAGCGCCTCCGTCTACCCTGATCTCTTTAGGCTTGTAGTTAAGATCATTCTCCATAGCCATCAGTACGTCATCTACCTGATACGAAATTCCTTCCAGAGCGGCGCGGGCAATATGACTGGCCGTCGTGCCTCTTGTGATGCCGATTATCGTGCCGCGGGCATATTGATCCCAATAAGGAGCGCCAAGGCCTGTGAGCGCCGGGACGAAATAAATGTTCCCGTTATCGGAAACAGCCTTTGCCATTTGTTCGCTTGCGGAAGCATCCGGCAATAGCCCGATCCCGTCGCGCAGCCATTGAATAGCGGCTCCCCCTACAAAAACGCTTCCTTCCAGCGCATAGGTTATCTTATCCCTGATTTTCCAACCAACCGTCGTCAGCAGGTGATTGTGGGAAAGAACCGGTTTGTCTCCGGTATTGAGTATCATAAAGCAGCCGGTTCCATACGTGGTTTTTATCATTCCCTCTTCAATACAAAGCTGGCCGAACAGGGCAGCCTGCTGGTCGCCGGCCATTCCCGATATAGGGATACCCGACTTGAATAACGGGGCTTTCGATTCTGCATATACTTCACTGCAACTTACTACTTCCGGCAGCATAGAGGATGGGATTGTAAATAAGTCGAGCAGTTCCCTGTCCCATTCCTGCGTATGAATATTGAACAGCATGGTGCGGGAAGCATTTGTTATATCGGTGATAAAACGTTCTCCCTTTGTTAATTTCCAGATGAGCCAGGTATCAACTGTCCCAAAACAAAGTTCTCCCCGCCCGGCGCGTTCGCGTATGCCTTTTACATTATCTAATATCCATCTTATTTTGGTTGCCGAGAAATAAGCGTCAATCACCAGGCCTGTCTTCTGCTGGATACGTCCCGCATAGCCTTTTTCTTTTAAGTCTTCGCAATAATCGGACGTTCGGCGGTCTTGCCACACAATAGCGTTATAGACCGGGAAACCGGTTTCCCTGTCCCATACGATGGTTGTTTCGCGCTGGTTGGCTATCCCGATGCAGGCAATATGGGCGTCTGATACATCCGCTTTTGCCATTGCTTCTTTAATAACCGACGACTGGGTATACCAGATTTCATTCGGATCGTGCTCCACCCATCCCGGATTAGGGAAATATTGCTGGAACGCTTTCTGCGCTACGGTTATAATACTGCCCTGAGGATTAAACAGGATTGCTCTTGATGAGGTAGTTCCCTGGTCGATAGCTAAAACATACTTGTTTTTCAATTGCATATTGTTATACTGATTAAGGGTTAAGCAAGAATATAAGCAGATGCTGCTTCTTTAAAAGCATCCAACTGGTTTTCCTTCCATATGTCGTCTTTTGCTAACTCGGCCGCAAGGATTTCGGCTACGCGGGGAGCCATTTCCATAGCGGCGCGGGCGTCCAGGAATAAAATGCGCAAACGCCGGGCGAGTATATCTTCCAGCCTGCGCGGCATTTCATTACGGATGATCCAGGTTACTTCTCCTGCCGTATAAGCATAACGGGGATGCAACTTCTCTGCCATTGCAGGCGATGAAGCGATCAATTCCCGTATTTCGCCGGCGTCCGAACCATAAACGTAGAGCGGATCGGAGAAATCGGGATGAGGCTTGGAGCCGTGGATCGGATAGGATTCGGTTACGCAGTTGCGTGCGGGTATATGCGTCCGGCGAATGGCGAAGTCTAATGTTTCTTGCGCCATCTTCCGGTAAGTCGTCCATTTCCCGCCGATGATTGAAATTAACCCCGATTTCTCACACATAATCTTATGGTTCCGGGATATTTCCTTTGTTTTCTTCCCTTCGCTCCGGGGAGCGGCTAACGGACGAAGGCCGGCAAATACCGACAGTACATCCGTTCGCCGGGGAGCGCGTGTCATATAATTCCCTGCCGTATGCAGAATAAATTGAATCTCTTCTTCCAGAGCAACCGGTTCCTCCAATGTTTCTTTCATCAACGTATCCGTAGTGCCCACTATTACCTTATCATGCCAGGGAACGGCAAAGAGCACCCGCCCGTCCGGCGTTTTGGGAATCATAATAGCATAATCGCTTGCTAAAAACGATGCGTCCAGTACGATATGAACCCCCTGGCTCGGACGTACCATCGGGCGGTTTCCCGGCGTGTCCATTTGTAGTATCGTATCGGCAAATACCCCTGTGGCATTGATGACGATATGCGACTTTATCCGGCAGGTATCGCCGGTTTCCCGGTCTTGCGCCACTACGCCGGTTACTTTACCATCCTCTTTTAGCAGGTCTGTAACCTTCATATAATTCAAGACGCACGCTCCTGCATCTACTGCCGTACGTACCATATTGACAGCCAAACGGGAATCGTCAAACAGTCCGTCGTGATACAGGACGCCGGCAGTTAATCCTTTCTGCCGAAGGTTCGGGATCGTCTTTACGGAACGTTTAGGGCCAATACACATCGAACGGCCAAACCGCAAGATACCCGACATAAAGTCGTAAACTACCAGCCCGCAGAAATAAAAAGGCCCTTCCCACCACCGGTAACAGGGAATAAGGAAACGCTGGTCTTTCACCAGGTGCGGCGCATTCTTTCTCAATATCCCACGCTCGCGTAACGCTTCCAATACAAGCGAAATATTCCCCTGTGCCAGATAACGGACGCCTCCATGCACTAACTTCGTACTCCGGCTGGACGTTGCTTTTGTAAAATCGGATTGTTCAAATAAAGTGGTTTTGTATCCTCGCGTAGCAGCGTCAAGAGCAATGCCAAGGCCTGTCGCTCCCCCTCCGATAACGATAAAATCAAAAACGCCTTCCGTCTCTGTTAACTGGCGAATAATAGATTCACGGTTCATACATAGTTGAATTAAAGGATTAACAGGTCAAATATACATGATAAAACCGGATTATCACACAGATGCATAAATTAATGTGAAAACTATTTCGCAAAGTATGCTAATTTAGACAAAGCCAAAATTGATGCTTTCTTATTTGACAAATATCAAATTTCAATTCCTGCTTGATAATTATCCTTAATAGAGAATTATTAATGCTTCGAAGATTCTGTTAGATTTCTTAATTTTACAACAAAAATTCTTCCATATTATCAGGAGTAACAACAGAAAAAGAACTGCCGGAATAGTTCTCTAAAAACTGTTTAGGCATTTTATATTTTGCAGAAGGACTCCACTTAAATTCAAATGCATGAATTTGTCCGTCTCCTTCTTCTATATAGTCGATTTCTTTCTGATCTGTAGTTCTCCAGAACCAACTATTGCGCCACATCTTGTCGTATTCCAGTTTTTTCTGTCTTTCGGATATAATATAGTTTTCCCAAAGTGCGCCAATATCGGAACGGCTTTCGGTTAAAGAGAAATCTGCTATAATAGCATTGCGGATACCATTATCATAAAAGTATATCTTCCTGCTGTTTTTTAATTCATTTCGTAAGTTACGACTAAACGAGCCTAAGCGAAAGATAACATAACATTGCTCTAATAGCGCTACGTATTTCTCTACTGTTTTGCTGTCTAATCCGCAAAGTTGACCTAATTCAGAATAAGATACCTGGTTGCCTGTTTGAAAAGCAATCGCTTGCAGCAATTTCAGTAGTTTTTCCGGCTTCTTGATTTGCTCCCACATCCGAATGTCCTTATACAGATAACTGTCTGAAAGCTGTTTTAAAATTTCTTTTTCATTCCCGGGATTATTTACTACATCAGGATAATATCCATATACTAAACGATGAGGCAACAATCTTTTTTCATCTAACAATCCATGGTGCAGTACCATTTCAGCAAAAGATACAGGATACATTTTGTATTCCCACTTTCTACCGGTAAGTGGTTCGTTCACTTCATTGGCTAAATCAAAAGAAGAACTGCCGGTCGCGATAAGCTGTACTTCGGACAATTCATCTGTGATAAGTTTCAGTTTTAGACCAATATCTTTGATTCGCTGGGCTTCGTCAATTACAACATATTTCTTATTTCCGAAAATAGACTTCAAACGGGTAGCCGATACATTTTCAAAAAGATTCTGTATGTCCAACTCATCGCCATTAAGCCAAATCATTTCATCAGAACCTTTGAAAAGTTCTTTGACCAAAGTCGTTTTTCCTACCTGCCTGGCCCCCATCAATATGATTGCTTTACCTGTGTTTAGCTTATCCCGGACTGTATTTTCTACTATTCTATGTATCATAACAACTATATTATACCACAAATATACAATAAATTTGGGATTGAATCCGTAAAATACGATATATTTTTGGATTTATCATGAACTTATTGATGTAAAATAGGGCTTATTCCGAAAAAAAATCCTACCTTAATCATGACCATATGCCCATCAACAGGGATAATTGTGCCTTATTGTGAAGGGATCGCCTCTGTTGAACTGAATTTATCGCTCGCCGGCAACAAAAATGGATGTGGGATGCTTCAGGTGTTCGTTTGTTTTCATAAAAATCCCTTTTTTGAGGAGTAAAACGAAGCAGGCTTGAACCAAACAAACCAAATGTGTTTTTTCTGAATCAACCAAATTTATGGCTTGCGGATTTTAGGGGATAAAGAAAACAAAAAGTATTTGGAGACACACTTATCTTTATAAATTTCAATTATTCGACAACTCAATTCATAACCGGATATAATGGCAGGCGAAACGGAATGTTAAAAACAGGCTCTCTCCGGGCACAGTTTATAAAGTTAACGCTAAGGTACAAATTTATTTTTACCGGAGGATCATCGAAGGATCACCGAAGGATTACCGAAGGATCACCGTAAGCGTAAGCAGGCGTTCGGTGAAGGGCGCGCAAAGCGATACTTTCAGCGCCGCTGCGTAAGTCTGCTGGAAACGAATGGCTTATACTGCGTAATGGGACAAACCGGCGCTGACGGTTTGACGCCGTTTCAGGCAAAAGTATGACATTCCGCAAAATAGCCGTTTTGCAGAATTTAAATACTATTATGTATGTTTAACTGGAAAATCGCCCGTTGGGGCTGAAATTCACTTTTTGTGACAATTCCGGTATAGTAACATTTGCAACACTTTTTCACTTATGCGGGCCTTATTTTACGGTTACCCGTAAAGGCTCCTGCTTTGTGCGGGCGAAGCGTTCTACGGCTTTGAACCAGTCGTCGTCTGAGGCGAACTTCCACTTGCTCCAGCCTCCTCCGAAATAGTAGGTAAGCGTATCGCCGGGCTTGTAAGCGGTGGTCAGTATCAGGTGTTTATCTACGTGGGCCGTATCTTTTCCGCCGGGCATGCAGACGGCTGCGTAGTTGCGTCCGGCAGGTAGTCCGGCATCTGAAACGGCTTGTTCGGCATAGGCAATTGCGGGGTATTCTTTGCTGATAAATTCGGCGCCTTCTTCGTTATGCAGGAATATGCCGGCTGCAAGATTGAAAGGGGTATCTTCTCCTTCATACGTTACGAGGGCTTTGTTGAGCAGGCTGCCTGCGTCGACGGTTACGGTGAGGGATTGCCGGTACGTCCTGCCGTCTACCTGCACGGAATCGTACGTGAGGGTAAATTCGGAACGGAGGGGGCCTGTGAACGCAACTTGCTGCGCCGTATAGTGACTGCCTACCCAAAGACGTGAGGTATAGGGGGATATGCCTCCGGCGCCTAACGTATGCCCTACGCTGTAACAGTCTAACCCCAGTCCGTGGTCTACGTGGTAGGAGAGGCCGTCGTGCAACTCGTCGTGATAGAATTTATCTACGATAAGCTCATCGGTTCGTTTCAACCAGAGGTCTACGCCGTTGCCGGGATTTTCGGCTGCCAGGGCCGGGCCGTACATGCGGTAGGCTGCCAGGTCGTTCTCCCAGGCAAAGTCGTCTTTGCGTTCGGGCACATAACGGGCGTGCGTCCTGGGTTTTACCTCGGTGGGGACGCCTTTTTCCAACTGATATGCGGCCGTGGCGCCCGCCGGTATGCAGACCGGGAAGACGAGCGTTGCGGCAATGCCGTTTTCATACAATAACTGGTAGGGGACTTCGCGCCCTTTTGCGTCTTTCAATGTATAGAGGGCTTTGCTGAAGTCTGCATCCAGGCTGGAAAGGGCGACTTCTATCATTTCGCCTTCCCTGTTGAAATCCGACGGGTTTTCTACCCTGATGGCAGGCTGATTGGGTGCGCAGGCTGCTAAAAGCATGGCGCTTACGGAATATAACAATATTCTTTTCATGATATAACGGGTTTTACATTACAGGGATATTACCGCAGGTCTGTTTCTTTGTAGAAGTCCTGGTCTCCATAGTCCAGATTTTCGCCGGCCATTCCCCAGATAAAGGTGTAATTAGTAGTGGCGGCGGCTGAATGGATAGACCATTCCGGGGAGATAACAGCCTGGTTGCCTGCCATCCAGATATGGCGGGTTTCGGTTGGCTCGCCCATAAAATGGCATACGGCCTGTCCTTTGGGGACTTCAAAATAGAAGTAGGCTTCCATCCGGCGCGTGTGGGTGTGGGCGGGCATGGTGTTCCAGATGCTTCCGGGCTTTAGCTCCGTCATACCCATTTGCAACTGGCAGGTGGGCAATACTTGCGATACCAGCATTTTATTGACTGTGCGATGGTTGGCTCCTTCCATTGATCCCATTTCGGCTATGACGGCTTCCGCTTTCGTTATCTTCCTGTCGGGGTAATTGCGGTGTGCAGTGGCCGAATTAAAGTAAAACAGGGCCGGCTCCTCGGGGTTATTGCTCGTAAACACAACCTCCCTTTCGCCCGATCCTATGTAGAGGGCTTCTTTACAGGCTAATTCGTACGTTTTGCCGTCTACGGTTACCTTGCCGCGCGCGCCGACATTGTAGACGCCTATTTCCCTGCGGGCGAGGAAATAATCGGCTTTCAGCGGATCGATGGTTTCGAGGAGCGCGGGTTCGTCCACCGGCATTATCCCCCCGACAATGAGGCGGTCGTATAGCGAATAGACCATAGTTGCTTCGTTGGGCACAAACAGGTTTTCGATAAGGAACTCCTGCCTTAGACGTTTGGTATCGTATCCCTTTGCGTCTCCCGGATGGGAGGCATAGCGTAATTCATACGTTGTTTTCATGTTATTATCTTTTTTGTATTGCCAGGCCTTTATGGTTTTTTAGCTTTACTGTTGAATAATTAAAAATGACAGGACAAATATAAGGATATTCCTTATAATTGAACGAATGTAGATTTCATGTTTTATGATACATTTTTTTTATCCTTGCGTAAAATATTTTCAAGGCTCATTTGTCTGTATAAATAGAAGCCTCTTTAAAAAGGTAAAAATAACATGACAAAAAAGAATACAAATGAGAAACGAGAACAAAATGAGTACCCCTTATGTATGGGCGAATCTCCGGAAATGCAAAGCATGCTGGATATGCGCGAACACTTGCCCGAAGCGGGTGATAGGCAAAACAGGGTTCCTGTGGCACAGGCATATCGTGATGGAAAACGGCGCAGACTGCACCGGATGCAGGATGTGTATCCGCGTATGCCCTTACGGCGTATTTAAGGATGTATAAACCATTAATAATAAAAGGATATGAGAAGATTGAGATTTTTAGCGCCCATTGGCTTCCTGCTTGTTATCGCGGGATTTGGCGCAGTTATTATGTTGTTGTGGAACTGGCTGATGCCTGCTTTGTTTGGCCTGACGGCGATCAGCTACTGGCAGGCGGCAGGCTTGTTTGTCCTTACCCGCCTCCTGATAGGCAATATCGGGCCGGGGCACGGGAGGATGATGGCGATAGACCCGGTTCGCCGAAAGTGGATGAAGATGACGCCCGAACAGCGCGAGGAATTTATAAACAGGAGGCACAGGTTTGGTTTCGGAGCCTCTTTTTGCAGAGAGCCTTTCGGCAGGACGCCCCATGAAGAACATCCCGAAGGAAATGAATGAACCGGCAGACAGGGTTAACGTAGAAGCGCTTGTGAAAGAGCATCAGCCTCAATTGAAATCGTTTATCGGCAGGAGGGTTTCCAGCAGGGAAGATGCGGAAGACATTTTGCAGGATGTATTTTATCAGTTAATTAAAGCGGTTGAAAATACGGCCGACCCCATTGAACAGGTTACGGCCTGGCTGTATCGTGTGGCGCGGAATATGATTATCAACAGAAGCTATAAGCGGAAGGAGGTAGAGATGCCCGTTTATTCGTTTGATGAAGAGACTGATATGTTGAGCGGTTTTTCTGAAATCCTGTTCAGTGACGATTCTCTTACGCCCGAGGCGGCGTATTTGCGTTCGCTTGTGTGGAAGGAGCTTGAAACGGCCTTGTCTGAACTGCCGCCCGAACAAAGGGAAGCGTTTGA
>JAITRG010000214.1 GCA_031288515.1 Tannerellaceae bacterium | reverse complement strand
AAACCGTACGGTTTACGTCCAATGTTTCATCTAAATAAAAGAATATATATTCGCTGGAAGATTCAACAGTCTTAAATACTTCCTTTACTGTTTGATTGCGCGCCTCCAGGGTAAAGTACGTATTTTGCGAATAGGACTCGATAGCAAATGAAGCCCCGGCGCTAAGGATCAGGAATAGAGAACAGGCTTTCATTATGCGTATTAATCTTTCATGTTTAGTTTTTATGCGACTAAACCAATTGTTTTTTTTCATACCTTTGTACTGATTTTAAGTTAGTAATAAACAGTTATACTAATTTTAATTGGGCCTGGGCAATATTTCCGGTATTGTCCGGCCTTTTTTTTATTTTATGGGCCCATGCTGTCTCGTTTTAAGGTTTAACATATATATGGATTATCTCGTTTTGCTTCTTTATTTTAATCGGCGCGGCTTTTGTCAACAGTTCCAATACGCTTGCCAGGTCGTCTTTCAGGTCTAATTTCCCGCTACAGGTTAACTTCTTTACGTTTTCATCCCATTCTATCTGTGCCCCATAGAATTTACTTATTCTTTTCAGAACGACGTCCAGAGATTGCCGATGGAATTGATAATAGCCGTCTTTCCAGGCTACATAGCCGGATATATCTACTTCCTTGATATTACTTTTATCCGTTAACGCATTATATGAAAATAGCTGGCTGGGGTATAAGATACTTTTTTTATTAAGACTGGTTTTTACTTCTACTTTTCCGCTTACCAGCACAACCTCCGAAATAGAACCATTGTCGGCGGTTGACACATTGAATTGGGTTCCCAGTACCGTAACATCTATTTTTCGCGTTTTGACGATAAACGGTATTTTTTCATTCCTGTTTACATCCAGAAAGGTTTCCCCTTCAACAAATATCTCCCGTTTGCCTTTGGCGAACTGTACCGGGTAAATGACTCTGGTATTAGAGTTGACCCACATTTTTGTGCCGTCGGCCAATGTCAGGAACGAACGTTTGCCTGCCGGGACAATTAATTGATTGAATTTCGTTTTTTCCTCTTCTTCTTTTACGTCGAGCTTTTCATCATTTACGATTATATCCCCGTCTTGCTGATAATCGATTTCCACTTCTTTACCATCCAGTGACAACCGTTGGTTTTCAGATAATAACAACTGGATGTTGGACGACGGCAGGTTTTCCTGAGGTTCCGTATTTATAATGGACAGATAATCCGTTTCCTTTTCCTGCGGCCAGCGCTGGAAGTTCCACGCTGCGATGGCCAGCACAGCAATAGATGCAGCTATTCCGGAAGAGAGAATGTATATTCTGACGCGTTTTGTTTTGGTATATTTCTGGTTTGCTTTTTCAATCCGGTTCCACAAGACGTCTTCATCTTCGGCGCTGAAGGCTTCCTTTTGCTGCATTTGCAGTAATTGCGAGATAAAAGCTTTTACATTTCTATGGATATCGTTATCCTTCATAAAACCAGGGGTTGTTTATCACAGGATACGTCAGCCGTCAAAATATACTCGCTTCTTTTGAACTTTTTTTATTTCTGCTTTAATCTCTGTTTTTTTATTTCTGCTTTAACCCCTGTTTCCTTCCATCGCTTGCGGCTTCTGTGAAAATCCTGTCCTGTCTCCCGTATTAATGCGGGAATGCCTCCCGTATTTTCTTCAGTGAACGCTGGATAAGATTCTGGGCGGACTGGTAGTTGAGCGACATGATTGAACATATCTCATCCAGACTTAATTCTTTAATATAACGGTAATAAATGATCTCCTGCTGGCGAGGCGAGAGAAGTGAAAGTATTTCTTTTAACTGTTTTTGCCGAAGGCTTTGCGTTTCCTGTTCTATATATTGTTCTTCTACCGTTGGCTCTAATGAAAAAGGGACAGACTCCAGGTC
Source organism: Tannerellaceae bacterium (assembly GCA_031288515.1). Classification (GTDB taxonomy): domain Bacteria; phylum Bacteroidota; class Bacteroidia; order Bacteroidales; family Tannerellaceae; genus DFXE01. The sequence continues at coordinate 31,441 of JAITRG010000214.1, read as the reverse complement.
GTCATCTTTATAGAAAGATTCCCTTTGCATCATTCTGATAAGCTTGTTTTTTAGCGAAACGAAAAGGTAAACGCTTACATTATCGGGGACAGGCAGGCGTTTCCTGTTTCTGTAAATAGCGGTAAAGACTTCCTGGACGCTATCTTTTATTAATTCCGTATTGGCGGTAAAGCGCAACCCATATCGATAAAGGTCTTGAATATTGGTTCGATAAATCCAGCCGTATGCTTCCTTATCGCCAGCTATGAACTGGGCCCATTTGTCTTTATTTTCTTCTTCCGGCATGCAGAGCGTTGTTATTACACGTATAAATTCTTATTTAAGGGCAAGTAACAAAAAAATAAGGAGGATTTTGAGAATCCTCCTTATTTTATGCAAAATAAAAGCAGTATCTTCTATTCCTGTCTGGCGAGGATGGGCGCTCCGAAGCCCATGTCTTTTAGCGCCGGCAGTTGCGTTGTCGCATCGCCTACCACAACGATTATCATGTCGCCGAAGTTCATTTCCCTGGCTATGACGTCCTTTATCTGTGCGGTGGAGATGTTTTTCAGTATCGTCTCTTCCTGTTTCATGTAGTCTTCGGGCAGGCCTGTGATTACAATGTTCTGCAAGATACGGAGCAGTGAGCCGATGGTTTCATATTCGCCGCTCTGCTTGCGAAGCAACGCATTGCGGGTTGTCTCCAGGTTTTCGTCGGTAAAGCTATTGCCATAGCCCGAGATGAGGTCTCTGAATATTTCGATGGCATTTTTAGTTACGGACGTCTGTACGCTGGATCCGGCGGTAAACAAGCCGTAGTATTCAGACGAGTTGAAATACGAATAGGCGCCATAGGTATATCCCCTTTCAAGGCGTAATACCCTGAAAAGGTCTGAACCGGCGCCATCTCCCAATTTATAATTGGCGATTTCTGCCGGGTAATAATCAGGCGACAGGCGGTTGATCGATCTTTTCCCAATCATAATAACCGATTGTTTGGCGCCGGGATAATCGACAAAATAGAGTTTGCCTCCCGGTATCGCTTCGGGGAGCGTTGGCAAGACAACCGGCTGGTTCGTTATCTCTTTCCAGTTATCAGCCAATACTGCAAAGGCCTGTTCGGTATCCTGCCGGGAGTAATCGCCTGCGATTAACAGGCTGCTGCTTTCCGGCCCATAGTAAGCGGCGTAGAAGTTTTTCACGTCGTCTATGGTAATATTGTTTACCGTTTCCGCTTTCCCGATAACCGGCGTGGCAAAAGCATTATCGCCCAACAGCAACCGGTTGAATACGTTGGAAGCGATAACGGACGGCTGGGCTTTGTTTTCTTCCAGGCGAGCCAGGTTTTGCTGTTTCAGGCGTTCAAATTCCTTTTCATCCCAACGGGGTTCCGTCAGCGCTTCTTTAATCAGGGCAGCCAGCGCGGGAACATTTTTCGCTAAACAACTACCGATAATGACCGTGTTTGTCTGTCCGGCAACTATCTGTAACGAAGCTCCCAGATTCCGGATGGCATCTTCAAACGCTTCGGGGGTTTTGCTTTTTGTTCCTTCGCGTAACAGTTGGGCGGTTAGGTTTGCCAGTCCGGCTTTGTCGTTCGCTTCGCTTACGGAGCCTGCCGGGATAACTATGCCAAAGTAAACCAGCGGCAACTCGTTTTGCTCAATTCCATACGTCCGGACGCCATTTGCAAGGCTGCTTTTCCATATTTCCGGCAGGCTGATTTCCGACAGCGTTCCGAAAGGCGGTTCGGCGCTACGGTCGAATTGGGAAGGCGTCCGTTCGTAATCATCGTCGCGGATAGCTCCGGCTTCCGATTTAAGCGACTGGCTTTCCAGTTTTTCTTCCTTTACGACCGCTACCGCTGATTCAGCCAGCGCCAGGCCGGTTTGCCCCGCCGGCACAAAGCTGGTAATTACGCAGGGTTTACCTTTTATATACGTTTGGTAAGCCTGCATCACTTCTTCGGCCGTAACGGCGTTCATCATGTCGACGTCATAAACCATCTTATCGGGAGTCCCGCCGAATACGTTTGCCGAAGCTATCTGGAAGGCCTTGCTCATAACCGAACCGATCCCCTGGTAGAACTGCGTTTCGCTCATGTTCTTGATACGCTGCAAGTCTTCGGGATTAATGCCGGCCTGTTCAAATTCTTCCAGTCCTTTCCGGATAGCGGCATATACGTCGTTCAGCGATTTACCCGGAAAGGCGCGGACGGTTAACGAAATTTCGCCGGCTATTTCCATCGAATTGTTGGACATCCGTATGGAAGGCGCCAGTTTCTGCCTGTCTACAATTTCTTTATAAAGAGGCGCTTTTTTGCCTTCGGACAACAGTTTTACTAAAATATCCAACGCGTAAGCCTCTTTATTATACATTTCCGGAGCCGGGTAGAGGAGTGTAAGTTCCGGCATATTGGCGAACTTGTCTTCGTGGAAAAGCCTGATTTCCTTATCCAGCGCTGGTATTTGTACCTGCAGCTTCTCTACGCTCTCCCGCGAAGCTATTTCGCCGAAATACTTTTCCACCCATTGCCTGGTTTCTTCCTTATTGAAATTGCCGGCAATAACGAGCGTGGCGTTATTGGGCGCGTAATAGTGGTAGTAAAATTCTTTTACGTCATCCACGGTGGCTCCTTGCAGGTCGGCGATATCCCCGATTACGGTCCAGCTGTACGGATGTCCTTCGGGGTACAGCGCCCTGTGGATAACGTCATTAGTAAACCCGTAAGGCCTGTTGTCTACTCCCTGCCGTTTTTCGTTGATAACAACGTCTATCTCCCTTTCCAGTCCTTCCTGCGTGACGGTGTTAATAAAGAAGCCCATGCGGTCTGACTCCATCCACAGTATCTTTTCGAGTGCATCATTGGGCACTACCTCGTAGTAAATCGTGCCGTCTTTCCAGGTTCCTCCGTTGAAACTTCCTCCCAGATCGTCTATCTTATTGAAGAAAGCGTTTCGCTTCAGATTTTCGGAACGCTGAAACAGCATATGTTCAAAGAAGTGGGCAAATCCGGTCTTGCCCGGTTTTTCCCTGTTGGAACCTACATGGTACTGGATGGCGACAGCTACAATCGGGTCGGAAACGTCGTGGTGCAAGACAACTTCCAGGCCATTGCCGAGAACATATTTCTCGCAGGGCAATGAGAAACTTTTTGACTGTTTGTCAGACTTACATCCGCTCACTATCAATAATGAACTCAGGATGCTCAGGAATAAGATTTGTTTCATATTACATATATATATTAAATGATTGCTAAGAGAGGTTTATTTTATAACCTGTATCAGTTCTGCGTCTTTCAGCAGGTACATCAGGTGGTCGGGGTCGTCTCTGTTGAGCGCCAGTACGCCTTTCAGTTCGATGTATTTATCGGTTCTGATCCGCCTCAGTTCTCTGTGGTCTTTTTTCACCATTATCTCTATAACCGTTTCGATTCCGCCGGAGCCGCAAAAGAAACAGGTGCTGGAGGGCGACTTTGAGAGGGCGAATACGGTTCCTTCCATATCGATGGGAACATAAAAGCCTTTAATGGATATTTCCTTATTATTGAGGGCTTCAAGGCTGGCTCCAAAACTGGCTACGTCGTAATATCCGCCCAGCGACTGTACGAAAGCGCGTTTCCATGTTACGTCGGTCAATGTCTGCCAGTCAACTGGTTTCTGCGCTTTCGACAGGCAAAAGCACGAAAGGAGGACGATTGTATAAACTGTTCTTTTCATTGGTTTAATGTTTTTGAGATATTGGTATTCATCGCTTTAATGGCCGGCAGTATGGCGGCGGCAACGCCAATGCCCAGGGAAGCGGCCAGCAGGCAGACGTCCGTTGAGGCCACCCATCCCTGCAGCGTATAATTAAAATTGGCGTCGGCGTATGATGACAGGAAAAACATCGCCGCACGGCTGATTGCAAATCCCGCCATATATCCGAGAACGGCAAAGCTTATCCCTTCCAGAATCAGATAAGAAAACAGCCGGAGCCGGCCTCCGCCCATAACGCGTATTAAGGCTAACTCGTATTTCCTTTCTTCCAGGGAACCAAGCAGCGATATAAAAATGCCAAGCGCAGAAATAAGGATAATAAACCCGCTTATATACGTTAAGGCCCGTATCCCGACCCCCAGTAAGGAGTATAGCCGGTTTATTTCCTGCGCGGGCGAGGCGGCCTGCATACGGGTAGACGTATTGATGAGGCGCGGCAAGGTAATTGCTCCCATCGGGTTCTGATATTGAATCAGCAGGACGGTTATTTCTTTTGGCTTTCCGGCATGGTCTGGGTCGCCGGCGCGGTCGCCGTGTTCGTCGCGGTCTTCGTCGCCGGCGTGGTCAGGGTCGCCGTCTTCGTCATGGTCGGCGTCGCCGTGTTCGTCATGGTCTTCGTCTCCGTCGTGTTCGTCGTCTCCGTCGTGTTCGCCGGCATGTATTGCCCATACGCTTTCCATATTGGTCAGGATTAGCTGATCAAGTACGGTTGCCGTTTCCCTGAAGACGCCGGTAACGGTGTACAGCATGTCTTCGTGCGCATGATCCGGCTCTGCCGACAGGCCGTGTATGCCGTGTACGCCCGCGAACGTGTCGCCGAGGGCAAGGCCTGTTCTGGAAGCGACTTTCGAGCCGATTGTCACTTCAAAATCCTTTTGCCACAACTTGCCGGCTTTCAGTTGGCCTTTGTAAAGGGCGGGATAGGCCGTATCGGCGCCTGCTATACGGAAGCCTTTGTAGCTGTCGCCGAGGGCAAGAGGTATCGCCTGCTTTATTAACGGGTTCCGGCTTAGCTCCATCGCTTCGGCATAATCGATGTTGCCGGTGGGATAGTCTATATGGTAAATGCCCGACAGTATTAACTGCAAAGGGCTTCCCTTCGCTCCTGCGACGAGGTCTATATCCGCGGCATTCCTGTCTAACTGGTTTTCAAAAGAATCCCTGAGGAAAAAGACCAGGGAGATAATGGTAATGCCGGTTGCAAAGAGGATGACGTTTAAAGCCGAAGACAGCGGACGGCTCTTTATCTGTTTATAATTGAACTGTATGATATTCATATCTTCTGCGATTCTAAATGAATAATCCGGGAAAAACCGGGTATAAGCCTCCTGTCGTGCGTTACGATCAGCAAACCGGCCTGCAGCTTTTCAGACTGGCTGCGAAGCAGCGATACGGCTTCCCGGCAGTTCGCGTCGTCAAGGCTCGACGTGGGTTCGTCGGCAAGTATAAGGGATGGCCTGTTGATAACCGCCCTGGCTATGGAGAGACGTTGCAGCTCGCCCTGGCTCATTTCGTTTGTCCGGCGGCGCCGGCAATGCGCGATGTTCAGCGTGCCGAACAGATCGTCAAGCCGGGCTTTGTCTATCGTCAGCCTGTTGAGGCAGGCCGGCATCAGCAGATTCTCTTCGGCCGTTAACGATTTTATAAAATGAGGGCTTTGAAACACGACGCCTATCTCCCGCCCCCTGTGCCTGTCCAGACTTTTGTTTTTTAACCGGGTAATATCTTTTCCCTTTACATAAACGGCGCCACTGTCCGGGCGCAGCAAACCCGCTATGAGGTGCAGCAGCGTTGTCTTCCCGCAGCCGGACTGCCCTGTGATGAGTAAATGCTCTCCCTTCCCGCACAAAATATCCGGGAAGCGGAACACATGATCCCGATTGTATGAATATTGAATATTCTCTGTCACGAGGCATTTTTCTTCCATAACCGATAAAATTTCAACAAATGTACTATTTACTTATGATTAATACAGTAATACGCTGTTTTTTATTTCCGGGAAAAACCTCCGGTAAACATTTTACTCCCCGCATGATTCATGCGAACGCCAAAACGAAAATTTTAAGACTTGCGCAAATTCCGCAAATACCAAAACGACAAATTTAAGACTTGCGCAAATTCCGCAAACGCTAAAATGAAAATTTCAAGACTTGCGCAAATTTCGCGAAGCCCAAAACGAAAAATTTGCTCCCCGCATGAATCAGGCGAAGGCCGGGACGAGCGGTTTGCTCCATTTTTCCAATGAAATAAATGGAGGATTGAAAAGATTATGTGAAAGGAATCTTTACCTTTGCCACGAATGAACAGGCCGGGACAAACGCAGAGAAAAAGGTCAGGTAAAATAAAAACAACAGATATGAACGTAACAGACAGGTTTCTGAAATATGTTTCTTACGACACCCAGTCGAGCGAAACATCGGGGAAAACGCCAAGCACACCCGGCCAGCGCGTACTGGCAGAAGCAATAGCGGAAGAATTGAAACAGACAGGCCTGGAAGATATAACGCTGGACGACAATTGCTGCCTGATGGCTACGCTTCCGGCCAGTACGACGAAAAAAATACCGGTTATCGGCTTCATTGCGCACCTGGATACCAGCCCGGACATGCCGGGGAAAAACGTCAGGCCGCGTATTGTAACGTATGAAGGGGGCGATATTGTCCTGTCCGGAACGGGAGAGACGGTTTTATCGCCCGGTATGTTTCCCGAACTCAACGATTACGTGGGGCAGGATATTATCGTAACCGACGGAACCACCCTGCTTGGCGCGGATGACAAGGCCGGAATTTCCGCCATCATATCGGCCATGCAGTATTTTACAGAACACCCGGAAGCGGAGCATGGGAAAATACGGATCGCTTTCACCCCCGACGAAGAAACAGGGCAGGGAGCCGACCATTTTGATGTGGAAAAATTCGGCTGCGAATGGGCCTATACGATTGACGGCGGGCCGATTGGCGAACTGGAATATGAGAATTTCAACGCCGCCGCCGCAAAAGTAAGTTTCAAAGGCCTGAACGTACACCCCGGAACGGCTAAAGGCAAGATGGTAAATGCCTCGCTGCTGGCCGTCGAGTTCGCCTCGTGGCTTCCCGTAATCAAACGCCCGGAGTATACGGAAGGCTATGAAGGATTCTTTCACCTCACCCATATGAGCGGCACGGTAGAAGAAGCCTCCCTCTCGTATCTCATACGCGACCACGACCGCAAACTGTTCGAACAGAAAAAACAAATGCTCCAGTCGCTCACGCATCTGATGAACGAACGGCATCCCGGCAGCGCCCGCCTGGAAATGCGCGACCAGTATTACAATATGCGCGAAATGGTAGAACCAAAGAAACATATCATCAATCTGGCCCTCGACGCGATGAAAGCGGCAGGCGTAAAGCCCGTCGTAAAGCCCATCCGCGGCGGGACAGACGGCGCGCGCCTCTCCTTTATGGGACTGCCCTGCCCCAATATCTTTGCCGGAGGACTGAATTTTCACGGGCGGTACGAATTTCTCCCGGTACGATCGCTTGAAAAAAGCATGGAAACAATCATTAAAATAATAGAATTACTGACAAAACAATCCTAACGGAAAGCAACATGAAAAAGACGCCATTTACAGACGTACACATCGCATCAGGCGCTAAAATGCACGAGTTTGCCGGATATAATATGCCTGTCGAATATTCCGGTATCATCGACGAACACTTAACCGTATGCAGGGGAGCGGGCGTATTCGACGTATCCCATATGGGAGAATTTTGGGTAAAAGGCCCCAAAGCGCTGGAATTTCTCCAAAGCATTACGTCAAACGACGTGTCGGCCCTCGCCGCAGGGAAAGCGCAGTACACCTGTTTCCCCAACGACCGGGGCGGCATCGTGGACGACCTCCTTGTATACTGCTGCGGGCCGGAGAAATACCTGCTGGTAGTGAATGCCGGAAATATCCGGAAAGACTGGGACTGGTGCGTAAGCCATAACACGGCAGGCGCCGAACTGGAAAACGCGTCGGACACGACAGCCCAGTTAGCCGTACAGGGCCCGAAAGCAAAAGAAATCCTTCAGCGCCTTACCCCGGTCGACCTGTCTTCCATCCCTTATTACTCCTTTGTAACGGGCGAACTGGCCGGATGCAAAAACGTAATCATATCCAACACAGGCTACACCGGCGCCGGCGGTTTCGAACTCTACTTCTACCCCGCCGATGCGATGACCGTATGGAACGCCGTCTTCGAAGCGGGCAAACCGGAAGGCGTCAAACCCATCGGCCTGGGCGCACGCGATACGCTCCGCCTCGAAATGGGCTTCTGCCTGTACGGAAACGACCTGGACGACACAACCTCGCCCATAGAAGCCGGTTTGGGCTGGATCACCAAATTTACGGATGGCAAACGCTTCACCCACCGCGCCGAGCTGGAACGCCAGAAGAAAGAAGGCGTCACCCGCAAACTTGTCCCCTTTGAAATGACAGAAAAAGGGATTCCCCGCCACGGCTATGAAATAGCAGACAAAGACGGCAACCGTATCGGGACGGTCACCTCGGGAACAATCTCTCCCTGCTTGAAAAAAGGAATCGGAATGGGATATGTAAAACCGGAATATGCCAGAGAGGGAACGCCCCTGTACATCAAAATCCGCGACAAAAACCTGAAAGCCGAAGTAATAAAAGCGCCCTTCAGGAAATGAAAATAGACGTTTGCTTTTCGCCGGCTTTATACCCGGCGTATCACAGCCCCGACAGCATAGTAGTAGTAGCCGATATATTCCGGGCTACTACCACTATCGTAACCGCCTTCCACAACGGCGTTCGCAGCATCCGCCCGGTAGCTACGGTAGAAGAAGCCCGGGCATACAAGGAAAAAGGCTGGCCGGTTGGCGCCGAACGAAACGTACAGCGTTGCGACTTTGCAGACTTCGGCAACTCGCCATTTGATTACGCGCCGGAAAAAGTAAAAGGGAAAGACGTCGTTTTCACTACAACCAACGGAACAAAAGCAATTACGGTAGCCCGGGAAGCCTTCCGGGTGGTTATCGGCGGATTCATTAACCTGCAGGCAATAGCCGATTACTGCCTGGCGCACCGGCGGGACGTAACCGTACTTGCTTCGGGCTGGAAAGACAAAGTAAATATAGAAGATACGCTATACGGCGGCGCATTAACAGAAACGTTAGTGGAAACAGGCCGGTATCAAACGGCAAGCGACGCCGCAATAATAGCCCGCGACATGTGGAACACGCACAAACGGCGTCTGGAAAGCTATATGGAACAAACCGACCATCTGCCTCGCCTGAAAGCGAACGGCCTGGAAGGATCGGCCGGCTATTGCTTAACGTTAAACATCGCGCCGGCCGTCCCTGCGCTTCAAACAGAAAACGGGACGCTGATTTTACGCAATTAAAATGAAAGAGATGAAAAAAATACGCTTCGGCGTAGCAGGAACAAACTTTATTACGGACTGGGTGATTGCCGGAGCCCGGCAGGATGAACGGTTTGAACTGGCAGCCGTCTATTCGCGTACGCAGGAAACGGCAGACGCTTTTGCCGCCAGACATCAAATTCCCCATACGTTTACTTCGCTGGAAGAAATGGCGAAAAGCGCCCTCGTAGACGCCGTTTATATCGCATCGCCCAACTTTCTGCATGCTTCGCAAAGCATCCTCTGTATGCGACACGGCAAACATGTGCTGTGCGAAAAGCCCCTGGCCTCTAACGCAAAAGAAGCCAAGGCGATGATAGCCGCCTCGCAAAAGTATGGCGTAACGCTAATGGAAGCCATGAAACCGACCTTAACGCCGAACTTTGCGGCCGTGAGGGAAAACCTCAAAAGGGCAGGAGCCGTGCGCCGTTATTTTGCCTGCTACTGCCAGTATTCCTCCCGTTATGATAAATTTAAAGAAGGAATTGTGCTGAATGCTTTCAATCCGGCGTATTCAAACGGGGCTATGATGGATATAGGCATTTATACCATCTATCCGATGGTCGTATTGTTTGGCCGCCCCAAAAAGATCGACGCTTCGGGCATTGTCCTTTCATCCGGCGCAGACGGACAGGGAGCCGTAAATTTCGTTTACGACGGCATGAACGCAACGGTACTTTATTCCAAAATAGCCAATTCCGCTCTGTCGGCTGAGATACAGGGCGAAGACGGGAATATAACGTTAGACCGTATAAATCATATCGGGAAGGTAGTCTTTACGCCCCGTTTACAGGCTGCTTCCGGTAAGGGAGCCCAACCGGTGGCGGAAGATATAAGCGCCGCAGCCGGTAAAGACGAATATTATTATGAGGTGGCTGAGTTTATACATCTCATCCTGTCCGGCAAACGGGAATCGGCAGTCAATTCACATGAAAACTCGCTCGCCGCATTAGAAATAACAGACGAAGTCCGCCGCCAGTTAGGCGTCGTTTATCCCGCGGATTCGGAGAAAGCGTATTGATTCACTCCTCTTCCGAATCAAACTCAGAGCCGAAATCAAAGCCGGAATCATCGTCGGAATCAAAGTCGAACTCAAAGCCGGAATCATCGCCGGCGAACTGTTCCAACTCGCGGCGATCCTTTTTGGTAGGCCGCCCTAATCCCCTGGCCCGGTTTACGCAACCGGAGATTTTATTCATTTCCAGGATTTCATATTCTTCCGGAGGCGTGATGTTTTCAAGATATTCCGATACTAATCCGGCTCCCATCCGGCGTTCGGTCAATCCCGTTACTTTGAATGAGAACGTTACGGGCGGTTTGCGCACCTGTATTACATCGCCCGGTTTAATCATACGCGAAGGCTTAACGCTTACGCCGTTAATCATAACCCGGTTTTTTTTACATGCCTCCGTTGCAATGCTGCGGGTCTTAAAGATGCGGGTTGCCCACATCCATTTATCTATTCTGACTTCGTTCATATCTGTTGGCTACTTGTTGTTGAATTGATTCATTGTCGTCTGAACTCCTGCCAGACAGAAACTTTTAACCATTTCTACCGCCTGCCGAACCTTTTCGGGCATGATTTCCATTTCTCCCGGATCGAATTGGGATAACACGAAACCCACCTGTCCCCCGCGCGGGAAATCATTCCCAATGCCAAAGCGTAACCGGCAATACTCCTGCGTACTCAGAATTTCTTCAATGTTGCGCAAACCATTGTGCCCGGCATGGCTTCCTTTTGGTTTCAGGCGCAAGACGCCGAAGGGGAGGGCCAAATCGTCTACAATTACCAGCAGGTTTTCTACGGGTATACCCTCTTTCCGGAGCCAATAACGGATGGCCAACCCGCTAAGGTTCATAAACGTATTCGGTTTAAGTAAAATCAGTTCCTTATTTTTAATACGCAGCCTGGATATAGCTCCGTAACGGGCTTCGGTAAAAGGAGAACCAGCCTCTTCGGCTACGGCATTTACGACGCGGAACCCCGTATTATGCCGCGTTCCCCAATATTGAGGCTCGAAATTACCCAGTCCGGCTATTAAATATTTCATGATTGCGATACTGTAAAAAAGGGAAGAACATTCGCAGAACGCTCTCCCCTCACGTGATTTGTAAATTGTTTATCTGGATTATTTGCCGGCAGCCGCAGCTTGTGCGCCACGGGCAGCGCGCGTTAACTTAACGGCGCATACAACGGCATTCTTAGCATTTACCAATTCCAGTTTGTCGTAATGAAGAGACCCTACCTGTATTGTTTTTCCCAAACCCAGATTTGTGATATCAACGGTTAGTTGTTCGGGTATATCGTTATACAATCCTCTTACTTTCAGTTTTCTCATTTCGAGGCTTAACTTACCCCCGGCTTTCACGCCTTCCGAGTGTCCTTCCAGTTTAACCGGAACTTCTATGACAATAGGTTTGTTTTCAAAAATTTCCAGAAAGTCAATATGCAGGACAGAATCATTAACCGGTTGGAATTGCATATCCTTAATGATAGCCATTACTTTTTTACTGCCTGTAAGCGAAAGTTCTACAAGGAATATTTCGGGCGTATAGATCAAACCATGGACGGCGTCTTTGGTAACGGCAAAGTTTGTTACGACAACCCCTTTTCCGTCGTCAGTTTCTACCAGCGTTTCGCCTTTGTTCAGTTCGCCCTTATAAGGCAATGCAACCGGATCGCTACCATATAAAATAGCCGGTATGCTCCCTTCGTTACGGATAGCTTTTACCGCTTTCTTTCCAAGCACTTCTCTTGGAATTCCTTCTAATTGAAATTTTTTCATTCTTTTTAATTTGTTTGTGTTACTCAAAATTAGTCTTGCTTCCTAATCTCCCATCACACGAGGCTGGGCTTAAAAAAGCGTTGCAAAGATAGAGATATTATTTATATTATCACAGGTTTGTCATCAATTTGTAACCTTTCCCGTGTATGTTTACGATGGCAATCGTTTTATCTTCCTTCAATAAATTACGGATTTTCGTCATATATACATCCATACTTCGCGAATTATGGAACGTATCATTTTTCCAGACATGCTTCAAAATAGCCTCCCTTTCTACCAGTAAATTCAAATGTTCGCACAGATATTTAAGCAAGTCACATTCTTTTGTCGTGATCTTTAAAGGCTTTCCGTTAAGCATAAGCGACTGTTTACGCGGTTCGAAGGTATATCCGCCCAATTGATAAACCTGATGGCCGTTCATCGCATGCCCGTGCGTACGCCTCAACGTTGCAAGTATACGCAGGTGCAGCTCTTCCAGGATGAAGGGTTTGCGAATAAAGTCGTCTATCCCGATCTTGTATGCCTGCGTCAGTTCGCCGAGGGTTGGGAGGGAACCGATGAAGATTAAGATCGTTTCATAATTCGCCGCCATAATTTTCCGGGCGAAATTGAACCCATTCTCCCATTCCTCCTCAAGGCTGATGAGGCAAATGTCGAATTTATCACTGCAAAAGGCTTTATAAGCCTCATTATAATTAGAAAACCTTACAGAAGGGAAATCATTCATTTGCATGAACTCCTGAAGCATAGAAGCCACGCTTTCGTTTTTTTCAAAAAGGAATACTTTATACAGATATTTGTTCATAGTATTTTATTATATGTATATATCACGATTCCGCCGGATGCATTCTTTAATACTGATGTATTTTAAAAATACCGCATCTTTTAACTGCTCAAAGGTACAACTTAAAGCTCGATTAAAAAAACAAATCAGGAGAACCATGGTATTGTAATTTCAATCCTGTCGCACACCCCTTTGCTCCGAATCGCTTCCCTCCTCTGTTTTTGTCGGGATTATGGACTTCTAATCTTATTATATTTTTCCATAAAATAACGCCATTCATTTAAACAGTTTGCTCAACATTCCAGACAAAAGCGCGTAAACCCAGCGCTTCCGTCTGTTCATCCAGTTTCTTTAATAAATCCAGGAAATTGTCCACCTGCCTGCTCTCGATAATCGTTAAGACAGACGAGTTTAAGGTAGGCCAGGCATGGCTTCCGTAATGAGGTTCCCCGTTTTTGCTGCCTCGCCCCTGCACTTGTTCCCAGTAGGTAAAGCCCCTGATATTATTGCGGTCCATTATAGCCAGGATCATTTCGTAATAAGCCTGATTGAATGATATAAATACTGCTTTCATTTGATAACATTTTAATAAGTAACATTAACCGTTTATTTAACGTTCTTCGAGGAAACGCAATTTCGCAAATTTTCTTCTTCTGCGCTTTACGCCATTTGCCGCAAAGATACAATATACGACAGGAATCAACACCAGCGTAATTAAGGTGGAAACCGAAAGCCCCCAGGCGACAGTCATACCCATCGAGCGCCACATCTCGGCGCCTTCGCCTGTGCCTAATGCCAAAGGAAGCATCCCCAATACGGTTGTCAGCGTTGTCATCAATACCGGGCGAAGACGCGACCTGCCGGCTGTTACGGCTGCCGTAATGATACTTTGCCCTCTTTCCCGGCAAAGAATCATATAGTCGATAATCACAATACCATTCTTTACTACGATACCCATCAGCATAATAAGCCCGATTAAAGCCATTACCCCCAAGGGCGTTTGCGTGATGGATAAACCAAGTATTACCCCTGTGACAGCAAACGGTATGGTAAACATAATGACAAACGGGTCGACAAGCGATTCAAACTGGGAAGCCATTACAATAAATACAAGAATAATGATCAACCCCATCAGTATTCCCAAATCGCGGAACGTATCTTGCTGGTCTTCATAAGTGCCGCCTATGCTCCAGCTTACCCCCGACGGCATATCCATGTTCTTCATTTCCCGATTGGCGGCAGCTACCACGTCGCTCAATGCCGCTCCCTGGGCAACTACGGCGGAGACCGTAATAACACGTTCGCGGTTTTTGCGTTCTATAGTAGGAGGCGTCATTCGTTCAACTATCGTACCCACATCACGGATACGAACGCCCTTCCCTGAATTATTATACATAATAATATCTTCCAGGTCTTCAATAGACTGCCGAAATTCCGGCGCATAACGGACACGGATGACATACTCGTCGCCGTCCTCCCTGTACTGAGACGCCAGGGAACCATTTATGCGGTTGCGTAAATACATGGACGCCGTAACGACATTCAAACCGTTCAAGGCTAATTTTTCACGGTCGAAATCAATCTGGTATTCAGGGATGTAATCTTCACGACTGATATTAACCTGCGATACTACGCTGGCGTTTCTCATCCGTTTGGCAATTTCGGCTGCTGCCTTATCCGTTTCATTAAAATCATAACCGTATATTTCAATATTGACCGTTGTTTCGCTACCCATGCCGGCTCCGCCTCCTGCCATTACCTCAAACTTTTTGATTTCGGCGTATCCGGCCAGGACGCGGCGCATCGATTCGCATATTTCAATCAATCCCCTGTCGCTTCCGCTCTTTTCTTTACGTACTCCCACGCTATATAAGGAAATGTTAAATTCAATAATGTGCGAACCATTCGCGCTCAACTGGGCAAATGTATTATCCGTATCCGCTTGTCCTTCGCTGAAGCTGATTACTTCTATTTCGGGATACCTCTCCGTAAATTCCCGATTTATTTTAACGGCCAAATCCCTCGTAATCTCCTGGCGCATTCCCACAGGCAACTCTATGGATACGGCAATACGGGCATTATCTTGCGTAGGGAAAAATTCCGTTTTAATAACAGGAATCAGGAACATACTTCCTGCAAAAATAAAGAAAGCGCCGGTTACAATTGTTTTTCTGTGCCTTACCGCCCAATCCAAAAGATATGCATAAAGATCATCCAGCTTATTCAGCGCTTTTTCAACCGGCGTAAAGAATAACACATATAATTTACCCTTGTCCGGGTTTAAACGAAGCATTTTAGAACAAAGCATCGGGATAAGCGTCAAAGCGGCAAGGGTAGATACGATCATAATAATACTTACAATCCAGCCCAATTGTTTGAATAAAATGCCGGCAATACCGGTTACCATTGTTAATGGCAGGAATACCGCCAGCATGGTAAGGGTAGAGGCAATAATCGAGATGGCTACCTCATTCGTAGCATATACAGCCGCTTGTTTGGGCTTACTGCCCCGCTCGATATGCGTGGTTATATTTTCGAGCGCCACAATCGCATCATCCACCACCATACCAATAGCAATAGAGAGTGAACTGAGTGAAACAATATTCAGCGTATTCCCGGATGCGAACAAGTAGGCAAAGGCGGCAATCAACGAAATAGGAATTGTCAGAATAATAATAAATGTAGCCCTCCAGCGCCCAAGGAATAAAAAGACGACCAGCATTACGATAACGAACGTTATTCCGATCGTTTCTACCAAACTGTCGATTGTATTCAATATATTCGTAGACGTATCGATAATTATTCCCAGTTTTACATCGGAAGGCAGTTCGGCCTGTAATTCCGGTATTTTATCCCGTACAAGCCTGGAGATATTTACCGAATTGGCGCCGGATTGTTTCTGAACAATAATCATACCTCCCCGCTTGCCATTGTTGTACGCTTCCTGCATCCGTTCTTCCACGGTATCCTCAACACGGGCTACATCACGCAGATACACAGGCTTTCCGCCCTGATTGCCTATCACCAGGTTTAGCATTTGCGAAGCATCCGTAAATTCTCCCTGTACGCGTAATGAGTAGGTATTCGAACCAATATCGATTGTACCTCCGGGCGTATTTCTGTTTTCCTGGGCGATAACAGACGAAATACTTTCTACAGACTGTCCGTAAGCCTCCAGTTTGTATGGGTCGCAATATACCTGTATTTCACGTATGGGAGCGCCGGATATGGAAACGGCGCCCACGCCTCCGATACGCGCCAAAGGGTTGGCTATCTTATCATCCAATATCTTATATAAGGCGTCCATACTTTCGTCGGCCGTTACCGAAAGGATGATAATCGGAATATCCTCTGTTCCGAATTTAAAGATGATGGGATTTTCGGCGTCATCCGGCAATACGGATGTAATCATGTCGAGCTTATCCCGGACGTCATTGGTGGCCACGTCGATATCCGTACCATATTCAAATTCGAGTACAACAATAGAAATATTTTCTTTTGATTGCGAAGTAATATTTTTCAGGTCGCTCACGCTGTTAAGAACGTTTTCCAGAGGCTTTGAAAGATTTGTTTCTATATCGGCGGCGCTTGCCCCCGGATAAGCGGTCATTACCAGAATCATATTCGACTCAATTTCGGGAAGCAGGTCAACAGACAACCTGGTAAGGGAAAAGAGTCCCAGAATAACTACAGCGACAAATATAAGCACCGTAGAGACCGGCTTTTTTACCGCACTTGCATATAAACTCATACCTACTAATTTACTTAATTAACAACTTCAACCTGCATTCCATTTGTCAGACGGTTTTGGCCGGCGATAACAACCTGGTCGTTATCCTCTACGCCTGAGATAACTTCGTATCTGTTATTCATACGGCGTCCCAACTCTACCTTATTATAGCCGACGGTTCCGTTTTTATATACATAAACATAACGGTCGCCCGAGCCGGCTTGCTTAACAACCGCCTGATCGGGAACTACCACATGCTGCAATACGCCAAAGTCCATAGCGACACGGGCAAACATCCCCGGGCGTACTCTTTCATCATCATTATTTATCCTGATCTCTACGGCAAATGTACGGGTAGACGGATCGATCGTGGGATATACGAGGCGTACTTTTCCCCGGAAGGATTCATCGCCATACACATCCAGCCTGACCGTAACATCCATTCCTTTCTTTACCTGCGTATAGAGGCTTTCAGACACATTAACAATCAATTTTACCGGACGTACCTGTTCGACAACATATACCGGAACGCCCGCATACATATCCCCGTTATCATAGTTGCGGGCAGTAATGATACCGGTTGCAGGGCTTAACAACTGATTATTCTCCTGTAAGTTTTTATAGGCTGCACGGCTTACGTCCAAGGCTGTTTTCCGGGCGTCCCATGCAGATTTGGATGCGCCGCCCACTTTATATAATTCATCGATACGGTTAAATTCCAATTCATGGTTGTCCATCTGTATCTTAGCCTGTTTCAGGTTTGTATCATCCATCGTTACCAATAATTGCCCGGTTTTCACGCGGTCTCCTATCTCTACATGCAACTTCTGAATACGTACGGGAGACTGGGGGGCAATCTGGTTTGTTACGTTTGCCCGGACAGTAGCGGTAAATTCGCTTAATTGTTCCACCTCCTGTTTGCGTACCGTTTCCACTTTTACTTTCACCTTCTCTTCAACCGTAGCTGGCCCTTTCTTTTCGCCGGCGCATGATAACAGGGCAAATGCTGTTATTACCGGTATGAACTTAAACACGTTGCTTGTTTTCATCCTGTCGTTATGGTTTGTTATTGTTGTTTTCATTCTTAATTTGCTTGTTTACCTAATGTTTTCTCCAAATCGGATTTAGCTGTCACATAATCATAAATGGCCTGATTGAAGTTCAATTTAGCCTGTGTCATCGCAAGTTCGGCGTCATTCATTTCCAGCAATGTCCCCGCGCCTGTGTCATACCGTTTCTGTGCAATCATATACCCTCGTCCGGCCTGTTCAACGCCTTTCCGGGCGGCTCCGTACCGTTTGACACAGGTATTCATATTGTCGAGCGATTGCCTTACAACCAATTGCAGATTGCGTTCCAAATCCTCTTTTCGTAATTGCAATTGGGTAATGGTTACTTTTGTCTGATTGGCTTTTTGCACCCTGCTTCCCCCTGTGAAGATTGGAAAAGAAAGAGAAATGCCTATCATTGAATAAGGGTTCCATCTATACTCTTTAAATTTAAAATTTTCGTTCATGGCATTCCAGTTGTATGCCGCACTGAGGGAAAGTGTGGGTATAAAGTCGAGCTTCTGCAGTTTGAGGGTATTTTTCAGTTGTTCGTTTTGTATATCCAATTGCTTCAGGCTGGTATTATCATCCAGCGAAGCATTTGCTGTGGCAGTTATGTAATCGCCAAGCAGTTCCGATTCAAAATCGGTTAATTTGCCTCCACATTCAATAGCTAAATCCAAGTCCATTCCCAGCAGGGCTTTCAATTGCCATTTTACCAGTTTGACGGCATTTTCGGCTTGCAGCATGTTTGGTTCAACGTTCTTAACCGCCACATCGGCGCGGATTAAGTCGTATTCGGCCACTAAGCCCTGTTCGTATTTCTGCCTGACGTCTAAAAAGTTCTTCATCGCATTATCATAACTTTCCTTAAAGACGGTATACGAATCATTGGCCAGCAGCACGCTAAAGTAAGCCTTTTTTACCTGGTTCGCCAGGTCTATTTTGGAAGAACGGGCCTGCTCTATGGCTAATTCCACATCCTGCCCCGAAATAGACAAACTTTTCCATAAGGCGGCATTTATCAAAGGCATACCTGCCGTAAAACCAAAGCTCCAGTTATTGGAAAGGCCCATTTCCATCCCTCCGTCGGAACTGGCGCTTTCCCGGGCGGCTTCCTGCGACGCTTCTCCGATAGCGGCCGCTAAGGAACCGGGGGTATAGTCCGGCACATAACCGGATATTAGTTTCTCCGCTCCATTAATTAAGGGGTCGAACATACTTTCAAAACCGCCGCTTTCGCCAAAATAAACAATTTGTTTTTTCAATGTGCGCGAATAATCGGCGCCGAAATTAACTTGTGGAAACAACGCGGCATACGCTCCTTTTTTAGCATATTTCTTTTTCTCGATTTCCTGTTCGGCCACCTTAACGGTTGGATTTTCGCTCATCGCAATCTCGAGCGCTTTTTCCAGGCTAAGCGCTATCGGTTGCTCCTGTGCCTTAACCGGAATAAAAGCCAGAGCCGGCAGCAACATGAATACCACCCGTATCATCTTTTTGCTAAATTCTAATCGTTCCATTTAAAATAGGGTTGTTATAAATATTAAATAGTTTGCACGGTAAAAGTACTATAATGAATATATCTCAAAGAACATAACTCGTCTGTTTACAAATTATTCCCGACGAATGACGGATTATATTCGATGAGTGGTATAAAAACGCTCCCCCGTTTATTCGTTAACTATTATCTGTCGGAGGCAAAGTTCTGCCAAATTTGAGAGACCGGGATGGTTTATATTATTATATGATTCGTCAGATTTAAGCATATTCACCCGAACAGCATTTGTTTTTCTGTCTCATAGTTCTACTTTAATACATTAATTCTTTCCCATCAAAAGCATAAAGCCCCCATTCCTCTTATTCAGGCCCATGTCATTACCCCATTACACAGGCTTGTCTGGCGACGTCTTTCAGCCTTCAGCCGGTTTACAAGCGCTTGCGTATGAACGACTATGGCTGAAAGAAGACCTTTCAGTATCTTCTTTCAGCAAAAAAATCGGGCCGGCAAAAAAGGGAAAAAATCATTGCATCCTCTTTTCCAAACCATTACGATAACTTTAGAAAACCGTTGCGATGCCTTTGGTAAACCATTGGGAAGACTCTGATGAAGCATTGCGAAGACTAAAAAAAGCGCTGTGACGCCTTCAACAGACCATTATTATGGTTTGGTAAAGAGTCTATAATGGTTTACTAAAGGCATCATAACGGTTTGCTGAAGACTGTATAATGATTTTTTTATGGAATAAATCCCTCTCTTCCGGTTTCCTGAAAGGAGGCTGAATGGTCTTCTTTCGTCTTCTTTCAGGATTTCATTCTGTAAACCAATCCTTTGTAACAAAACTGGAAGCTGAAAGGAAAGGTGGAAAAGTATCGTTTAGCAGGGGGGTTCCTGTTGAAAAAGCAGTTTCCGGGCGGATATCAGGTTTATCTTCTTTTTTCGCACGTTTTTTAATCTGTTAAAGTAGAATTAATCTAATGCCGTTTAGTTAAGGGAAACCATTCGACCTCTTGATGTATCTTGCCGGGATTTTGATAAAATATGTCCTTTGACCTTTTGGGATTAGCTTGAAAAGCATTAAATTTACCCTGTAAATAAAGGGGGTTCCCTTTTTAAAAAAGCGAACGATTATAGAGAAAAAGTTATAGCTTAACTAAACGACATTGTCAATAAAATATAAAAATCATATGAATAAGAAGATATATACACTCCTGTCTATTTTATATATTCTAAAAAATTGTTAATTGTATGGTTCTATTTTTTGTTTCCAAGTATGTTGTGGGGGCAAATGGCTGCGGATACTGCCTTTTTAAGAGTGAAAGCAAACCTGTTGACTCAATTGAACGTATTCCCGCAGGAG
This sequence comes from Tannerellaceae bacterium, assembly GCA_031288515.1. Classification (GTDB taxonomy): domain Bacteria; phylum Bacteroidota; class Bacteroidia; order Bacteroidales; family Tannerellaceae; genus DFXE01. Next base: position 11,089 of record JAITRG010000214.1, on the reverse strand, counting down.
AAAATACATCTGCATACCGACCGTAATTTTTATGTGCCGGGCGAGCGGATCCATTTCAGGGCGTATGTTACGGACGCTGCTACCCATACGTTTCCCACATTCAGCCGGTATGTATATGTCGAACTGATCGATGCGCGCGATTCGCTTATCAACAGAGCGATGATACGGCCTGCGGAAGAGAAGCTGTTTTATGGCGATCTCTTTCTTTCGGAAATCATCCCGGAAGGCAATTACACGCTCCGCGCCTATACCCGGTACATGGAAAACCTGGGGGATGACTACTTTTTCAAGAAAAATATATGGATAGGAAACCTCGCTTCCGACGTCAAACAGTCGCCCCAAGCCACACAGATAAGCGGAAATAAGATGGAAGATGATGATTTTGATATTTCATTTTTTCCCGAAGGCGGAAACCTGATAGAAGGTGTGTTCTGTAAAGTGGCTTTTAAGGCGTTAAACCGGAATGGCTATCCGGAAACAGTCTCTGGAGAAATTACGGACGGGCAGGGAGCGGCGCTTACTTCCGTACAGTCTTTCCATGCCGGCATGGGCGTTTTCAATTTCGTGCCGGAGCTGGGGAAACGCTACTTTCTGAAATGCCGCAATGAAAACGGCCTCGCGAAACAGTTTGAATTGCCTCCGGCCTATCCTCATGCACGCACACTGACTGTCGCTCAGCGAAACAAAACGTTTACGGTTGGCGTCTTGAAAGCCGCCGACAGCCCCGATACTTCCTGTTATCTCCTGGCACATGGGCGGGGGATGGCATTCCATTTTTCCGCCTTAGATAAAGACGATGAAGTAATCGCCTTTCCGGCAGAGGCTTTACCTGCCGGGATCATTCAGTTTGTTTTATTTGACGAACAGATGAATCCATTGAGCGAACGGTTAGCGTTCAATAACAAGTATATCCCGGCACAGGTTGAGTTCCATACGGACAGGGAAATATATCAAACCCGCGACCGCGTTATCTCCGCCTTATCCCTTGCCGATTCCGCAGGGAACACGTCAGCCGGCCATTTGTCGGTAGCCGTTACAGACGACAGGGATGTAGCGGTTGATTCTACCACTACCATCCTGTCGAGCCTGTTGCTTTCATCCGAGTTGAAGGGATATATCGAAAATCCTGCTTATTATTTGCAGGATAATACCGAATCGGCCATTGCATTAGACTATCTGATGATGACGCACGGATGGAGAAGATACCCTGTCCCGGAGGCAGTTAAAGGGAATCCGGCATACCCTCAAACGCCATATCAAACAAGCCAGGAAATAAGAGGACAGGTAAAAAGCCTGACGCGATCCAAGCCTGAAGCCGACAGCGAAGTATTAATCATGCCGAGAGACGGAATAACAGACAAGGATTTCGGATTAACTTCCACGGATGAAAACGGTGCATTTCTCTTTACTGATTTTGAATATCCCGATGGCGCTTCTTACTTAATACAGGCGTTAAGCAAAAAGGGAAGCAAGCATGTAGAACTTGTAGTGAACAGCGAATCGTTCCCTGAACCGGTATATGCCCCGCAAAGCCCGGCGGTAAAAAAAACAGAACCACAGGAGACAACAGCAAGCGACTCCGAAACAGACGCCTTTATCGAAAAAGCGGAGCAACGTTCAGGATACGACTCCGATATGCGGATGGTTCGATTAAGCGAAGTGGTGATAACAGCTTCAAAAATCAAAAAAGAAGAACCGAGGCTTCGGTATTGGGCGAACAGTATTTCCGATACAACCCTGCGAAGAGAAGATTTTGAGAAATGGCGCCCGATATTAGTTGCCGATATTATCCGGGGGAAAATTGCAGGAGTAAATGTATCATCCGGCGGAGGCGTATCCATCCGGGGAGTAAACGGCCCGGCGTTGATTTTAATTGACGGACTTCCCATGGATTGGCCTGAATCAATGGAGTCGCCCTACGATTCGCCCCTGGAAGCAGTCAGCGTCATAGACGTGGAAAGTATTGATGTATTTAAAGGAGCGGCCACTTCGGCCTTTGGCGTACGCGGGGCCAATGGCGTTATCAGTATCGCCACCAGAAGAGGAGTAGATGATGAAATACTCGCTATCCGCAAAAGCAAGGAATTAAATTATACGGTTTATACGCCGACAGGCTATCAAAAGCCGGTAGCGTTTTATTCTCCCAAATACGAAACGCCGGAAGCCCGGCATCTGGGCGCTCCCGATTACCGCACGACTATCTTCTGGAAACCGGATTTAGTTATTTCCGGAGAAAACGATATGGCAACGTTTGATTTTTATACGTCCGACTTTCCAACCAGCTATTCTGTCGTAATTGAAGGATTAACCGCCGACGGCCGTATCATCCGGCAGGTAGAGAAGATACGGGTGGAATAATACAGGCGGGATGTAATAACAGCGCCGGAGAGGAAAGTTTTTCCTGCGATCGGATATAATTTTATTTGATGTTAATTCCATTTCGATTTATTTTTTCTCAAAATTGCGTCCATCTTCCAAATGGAGGGATGCCTCCTGAGAACAGACAACGGCAAACGCCACAGAAATCGCCGGTTTGTCATGTCGGACGCCGAGGGTAAGGATTCCTTAGGTCGAACTGACGTTAATTAACTCCTTTAACTCCTATTTTCTTCCTGTATCCCACCATAAACATGTTCCGCCGGTGTCCGGGCCATTTAATTTTTTGCACAGGGCTTCGTATTGGGCAGGATTGGCGCTTCTGATTCCTGCCGGGAAATTTAAACGGCGAATCATACGATCCGTATCGATTCTGCCTTCGCTCCTGTTGATGAGGACGGGGAAAAGGCGGGGATATCCCGTGCGGCGCTGTTCGGCCCAGGCTTCGCATCCTTCGGGGAACATGGCTATCCATTTTTGGGTGATTATTTTTTCTAATTTAACTTCGCCGGATGCTTCGGGTTCCCATTTAGGGGATATGGCGCATCTTGCTTCGATATTATAGGCGGGGTTGAATGTATCGATGTAGCCGGCGGCGGTGGCAGCGCTTTCCAGGTATTCGGAAACATTTCCTACTCCCCACTGGATGAAAGACGTTTCAACGCCTTTTGTATAACAATACCCGGCGTCTTCCGCAGTCCATTTCCGCAAGGCGGCTTCGGCCCGCAGGAACCATACCTCCGAAGCAGTCATAAGCGTAGCGTTATCGGATTGTTTGATGGCGAGGCTGGAATGGTTTATGTACCTTGTGTGATTGAAACCCGTGCCTTGCCTGATTCCCCTGTATTCGCCGGCATATCCTTCGCCGGTAGCCGGTTCAAAGTATTTTGAAATCCTGGGGTCGTCATATCCCGTAAGTATCGATTCCATATTGGCATTCATAGACGCTTCGCGCCAAACCTGGTTGATTTCCCCTAATGGGTTGGAGTAGCCGGTATTAACGGAAGAAACGGCTATCAGGTCGTCTGTTTCTTCCAATACGCCGCCATTGCCGGGATGGAGCGATTTATTAGCTTCTTCTTTTGCCTTCTCAGGTTCAACGAGCGCTATTCGGATAGCCAGCCGGAGGCGTAATGAGTTGGCAAATTTTATCCATTGTTTGTTACTGCGCCTGTTTTCGTTCGTCAGAATATCGAAATTATCAAACCGGTTGCCGTCTTTTTGATTTTTCAGGATATGGATTGCCTCCTCGAGATCGTCAAAAAAATAATAATAGGCTTCTCTTTGCGAATCAGGCTCCGAACCGGAGACAGACTTTCCGAACTGGGAATAAACGATCGGCCCGTAATAGTCCGATACCCGGTGCATAAGCTCTACTTTGAGTATTTTGGCGATTGCATAGAATACGGGTAATGCTTCGCGGTTCAGGTCTTCCGCCTTTTTAACTTCCGTCATAATATAGCCGTAGGTATTTTCCCACATAGTCCCGTTCCAGCCGTCGTTCAGATTGTAAACGGTATTGCTTAAACCGGCTACGAACGGGTTGTAACTATGCATGTATCCGCAGAACATATCGGCGCTAAGATTTTGCATTACCTGGAAAGTCCAGTTTTTTCCGCTACCCCAGTCATGATTAAAATAAATACCTTGCTGTACTATTAAAAGGGGAATACCGTATTTGTTGAAATCGTAGTCTTGCAGCTTATCCGTAAATCCGGTATTATCCGTATTATAGCTTTCAAATTGGCTTGTACAAGCCAATACTGTAATCAGCAAGGCGAGATATAGCGTATGGATATGTTTCATAATGATAAAAGCTGTATGTTAAAATGCCACTTTCAGGTTGAATCCGATATTCCGGGTGAAAGGCATACCAAAAATATCAATTCCCTGATTGTTGTTATTGATTGATAATACCGCATCCGGGTCGAAAGGAGCGCTCTTATGGATAAAGAACAGGTTTCTTGCCGTGAGAGATAATTGAAGCTGTTGTAACAGCTTCAATTTGTCCAGCCATTTCTGAGGGAATGAATATCCTAAAGACAATTCCCGCAACCTTATATTCGTTGCATCAAACATATAATATTCGGTCACTCCGCTGCGCCCGCCAATCAGTTCATAAAAGCCTCGTACATTATATATTTTATGCCCTTCCAACTCAACATAACCGACAGAACGGGCTGCCCCGGTTCTTTCGGAAACGCCATACTGGTCTAAAATAGCTTGTGTCTGGGAGAGCGCATCGCCGCCAAAACGCCCGTCTATCAGGAAATGAAAAGTAAAGCCCTTATACGTAAATGTATTGTTCCAGCCCAACATAAAATCAGGATTGCTGTTTCCTACTTTTATCGTATTACCGTCTCCGACAACAAACGGGATGCCGTTTTCCCCGTATTTTATCGCTCCGTTTTCATCCCTGTCGAATGCTTTTCCATAGATATCGCCAAATGAGCCGCCTTCTACCAAACGCATGGAATAGCTTGAAGAAAAACCTTCATCACCGTATATGAAAGAAGAAAGGTCTTTGTGTAAAGCTTTCACCTTGTTTTTGTTTCGTGCATAATTAACAGTCGTTTTCCACATAAAGCCGGGGCTTATAAAAGGCGTGCCTTCTACGGTGAGTTCCAAACCCTGATTCTGGATATTACCTGCATTGACGGCATAGTACTTATGGGTAGCCCCGGCCGACGAGGGAAGCGTAAACAATTGGTTTCTGGTATTTATTTTGTAATAAGTGAAATCAACAGACAACCTGCTTTGAAACAGCCTCCATTCGGTACCGGTTTCAATAGAGGCGCTCATTTCAGGCTTTAAGTCGCCGAATGGGGCGATACTGCTGGGAAACAAGGCGCCTCCTGCTCCGATATGCGATACGGTAGAACTCATATACAAAGGGATATCATTCCCGACTTTGCTCCATGAACCTCTTATTTTTCCATAATTAACCCATTCCGGCAGGGAGATTGTCCGGCTTAAAATCCACGACAGACCAACAGAAGGATAAAAGTATCCTTCCTGCCGGCTTTTGGTAAAAGCTAATGTAGACGCCCAGTCATTACGCATACTCAAATCCAGGTAGACACGTTCCTTATAACCTGCCTGCGCCGTAAAAAAGACAGATTGCAACTGCCGGCGGTCATCGTCATGTTCGTCGATAAAAGCGCTTGCAGACATATTGATATTGGCAATGGTAAACACATTCGGATAGTATAAGGAAGCCGTTTTCGAATCTAAACGCAATGAGCTGACCCGGTTGTCTGAAACGCTCGATCCAATGACAGCTTGCAGGGAAAAAGCATCCAGATTTTTATTGAATGTAGCCATAATATCTCCATAAAGAAGCGCTTCCCGATACGAATAATCAATAAAACGCCCGTTCATTCCCGCCAGTCCCGGCGATGTGCCGGCATATATTCTTTGTTGGAAGGCGTCATCAATGTAATCAATGTTACCGCGCCCTTGTAAAGCGAACCAATCTGTTACCTTTACAGAAGCGGCGAATGTAGCTATCACCCGCGAACGCTTGTCATTACTTTGTGCCCGGTTCACCAGCCAGTAAGGATTTTGGCTGTAATCCGTAATTTCGGTAAACCAGTTCTGTACAGGCATATTTCTTTCTTCGTTAAAAATTTCATATTCCTTTTTATAAGGCGATAAATCCATACCCCTCGGGAAGGTGTATAAACCGGATAACGGATTCATATAAATACCGCCGGATGAAGGTTTGTTTTTTACTTGCTGGAGCATCAGGTTAACATTGCCATCTACTATCAACCGGTTATTAAACAAGCCGGCTGTTTCACGGAAGTTGACATTGTGTTTTTTAATATTACTATGTTCGATAAGGCCTTGTGTCGTGGTATTGGCGTAAGAAAAGTAGGTTTGCTGCATTTCATTCCCGGATGTTATCGATAAAGAATTGTTCGCATGTATGCCGGTACGGAAGAAATCATTCAGGTTATCATAAACAGGCGTCTCGCTGAAGTCTCCCCAACTGCCGGTAGACGATTCGGAGCGGCCATAGTTATTTTGAAACGCAGGAAGGCCAGTCGCTTTGTCTATTGAAAGATTTGATGAAAACTCAATTAGCTTAGCCCCGGCCCGTCCTTTTTTCGTTGTAATTAAGATTACCCCGTTTGCCGCCTGGGAGCCGTACAACGCAGAAGCCGATGCGCCTTTTAATATATGGATGCTTTCAATATCGTCCTGATTGAGGTTTGATATGCCATCGCCACCGTCACGGTTTGCCGCATTGGCTGTTCCGCCAATTGCCGTATAGGCTTGTTCATTTGTAGAGTTTAATACAGGTACCCCGTCTATAACATATAAGGGCTGGTTGTTCCCGTTTATAGAACGGCTTCCGCGTATAATGACCCTGGCGGAACCGCCTAATCCCGAAGAATTCCGGTTGATAAAAACACTGGCTGCCTTACCTGATAAGGAACTCATGATATTGTCGCTTTTTACCCGCGTTAATTCCGAACCGGTAAAAGACTGGGTCGCATAAGTAAGCGATGTTTCTTTCTTTTTAATACCCAAGGCGGTTACAACCACCTCATCCAGGCTATGGACGTTTTCAATTAATCGTATGTCGAGAGCAGGCTGTCCTTTATAAATAATGCTTTGAGGTAAGTATCCTATATAGGATACTTGTATGGAGGAATCTTTGGGTATCTTTAAATGGAACTCCCCGTATGTATTTGTCATGGCGCCGGACGTTGTCCCCTTCAGCAAAATATTGGCTCCGATTACCGGTTCGCCCTGTTCGTTTCTGACGATACCGGTTACTTCTTTTATCTGTTGGTCAGGGAAAGCGCCTGTTTCTTTTTTGTTCAGGATGATCTGTCTGTCTATAACGGTATAAACGATGCCTGTGCCTTTAAATAAATCAGTTAAAATATTGAATATGTTTTCTTCCTGCGCTTGTAAAGAACGCCGGCAGGATACATCCACCACATTTGCATCATAAATAAAAGAAAATGAAGTTTGCCTCTCTAAAAGTTCCAATATTTCGTAAACTAAACAGTCTTGCACATGTATGGACGCTGTTGTTTTTTGCGCATTAGTTTCAGGCAACAATGCCATGCAAAGCAGAAAAACAATAAATAACCTCTTCATCTAATCGTAATTATAGCTATTTGGAAAATGCAGTTCCCGGTCAAAGATAGTAATAACTTTATAAAAGTTCAGTATATAAGAATGTAAAAACAAGAAAGAGGCTACCCTGCAAGGGCAACCTCCCTCAAAACGCCTCTAACAGGCATTTCTCTCAAAAGAGAATGCAAAGTATAAAACTTTTCATGCAAATAATTTTCAAATAATATTATTATTCATATTTTTGTAACGCAATTAATTTATAATAAAGTTATTTATGAGCTGTAAAACAGCTTTTTAGATTGGTACGGAAGAGTATGGGAATATTCTTCCGTATGTTTTTCAGTTATATTTATATTTATATTTATATTTTATTTATATATTTCAATCATAGAAATAACGCTTTTGTTATCGCCGTTACCGGCTGGTTTATGTATGATATACTTTATTCCCGATGCAACTTTTAAGTATTCCATTACTTGCGATAATTGTTCGTCTTTAAACCGTGCGGTAATAACGGCATCCATTACCACTTTATCTTTTACGTCAAATTTTACATTATAGCGACGACTTAATTTATTCAATACATTATCCATCGGAGCTTGTTTGAAAATGATCTCTCCATTCATCCACCCGGTATCAACATCCGTATCGACTTGTTTAATTTCCAACTGTTTGCTATCTTTTTGATATTCGGCTTTTTCATTTGGTTTTAGCCGACAGGTAATACTGTTTCCATCCTTTGCTACCGCTTTTATCATTACGGAACCTTCTGTAAGGGTTGTTTCGATAGTCTTGTCGTCCGGATATGCCGATACATTGAATGACGTTCCCAGTACTTCTATTGAATAAGAAGGCCCGGCGTTTATAACAAAAGGCTTCGTAGCGTTTTTTACTACTTCAAAATAGCCTTCCCCTTTTAATTCCACAAGCCGTTTGCCCGTTGAGAAATGATCGGCGTATGTTAAAGAACTGTTTGCGTTGAGCCATACTTTTGACTTATCAGGCAGGCTAAAGGCTGAAACAGCGCCTGGAATAGCGCTTATTTCAACCATTTTCAGCCCGTCTTCACTATTATTGTGTAATATTAAATATCCTGTCAGAACCAGCAATGGAATAAATAAAACAATTGCAATGCGCCGTAAACTTAACCGCCATGAAACGCCAATACCGGTTTTTCTTTTTCTCTTCACCTTGAAGAGAGCAAATGCCTTATCCGTATCTATCGCATTCATAATTCTTACCTTTTCGGTAAGCTGCAGTACAAAGTACATTTGTTCCAATATTCTTTTATTTTCGGAAGAAGTCTTTAGCCAAGCCTCTACTTGCGCTTTTTCATCTTCCGACAGTACATTGCCTATGTATTGTATCAATATGTTATCGTCTACCTCCATTCTACTATTAATACAATTCAGAGAAGAAATGTACTAAACAAAAAAAGCAATTTATTTCAAAATAAATTGCTTTTTAAAACAAAGAAGTTGAATAATAGCGCTTTATAAACGAACTATTTCAGGTTTCGTATTGATAATCCGTCCGTATCCAGTCAGGCAATGAATAGCAAAAGATATGTTTGATACCGGTATTGCAGGTTGTTCGCCGTTCGCCACATAGAGGGCGTCAAATGGTTTATATTCTTTTTTGATGAATAAATTGTTTTGAAAAACAGAAAAAAATATAATTTTGCATATGCTATGGAAGATAACAAAAATCAATTGGTAAATACAAATAATGAGCTTATCATACGTCTGCTGAAAGAAGGTAGCGAACAGGCTTTTGAAGCAGTTTACAAGAACTTCTACAAGGGATTGTGCGTTTATGCTTCGCAGTATGTGGAAGAAAGGGAAGAATGTGAAGAAATTGTGCAGGATGTGATGATGTGGCTTTGGGAAAACCGGAAAGCGCTGATGCCGGAAATGTCTGTAAAGTCTCTCTTATTTACAATTGTAAAAAATAAATGCTTGAATAGCCTGTCGCACAAACAGATTAGACAACGGGTACATGAGAGCTTATTTGCTAAATTTGAAGAACAGTTTGAAGACCCGGATTTGTATATCGGAAATGAGATGATGGCTAAGTTAGGCCAAGCTATACAAAACCTTCCGGAAGATTACCGGACTGCTTTTACGATGAATCGTTTTGAAAATCAAACCTATGACGATATAGCGGTAAAGATGGGCGTTTCTTCCAAAACGATTGCTTACCGTATTTCCCAAGCATTAAAAATCCTGCGCGAAGAACTTAGGGAATATATGCCGTTGCTTCTTTTCCTGATGAAATTATAGGAAGGAACTCCCGTATCATTTCTGAAAACGAGAGTTCCTAATTCGTATGGAATTATTTAACGAACTTGGCTTTTAGCAGATAATCCGCACATCCTTTTACGCCTTCAAACTGCGTACCTCCCGTATACCTTTCCAATTCTACGAAATAGTCTTTTATACCATTGGTATTTGCCTGCTTGAATATCATTTCGAAGTTCATCATACCGGACTGGCCTAATACAGCCTTATCTTTAATGTGGAGTACTTTGATACGGTCGGCATATTTCTTCATATATTCTACGGGGTCTTGTTGTCCCATGACCGTCCAGTAAACATCCATTTCGAAGAACACCAGGCTTGGGTCGGTATGTTTCAGCAGGCCGTCATAGATAATTTCGATACCTTCCGGAGCTCTCCGCCCGAAGCCTTGCCGTCCGCTAACGGATTCTGCTCCGCCGGGAATGACACGCGCAAATTCGCCGTCATGGTTATGGTATCCAAATTCGAGCCCTGCGGCTTTGGCTATTCTGCCGGCTTCGGTGAATATCTCGCCTACATACGCTACTTCTTCCGTGCTCCGGGTAGAAGGTTGTCCGGGCTGGATAAGGTATTTGACGCCTATTTTAGCATGGTCATCAGCGGCTTTCTTCCAGAAGTCTGCGATTTGTTGTTTATTCTCCTTCGTATATTCGCGAACCGGCGGATTTACGTGGGTACTGGTAATTGCCAGTCCTGCATCGTTAGCCATTTTTTTAAATTCGGCCATCTCTATACCTTTAATCTTACCATCTCCATAACCGGCTAATTCAATTGTGGAATACCCCATTTTACCTACCTCCTTCAATCCGCCCGGAATATCTTTATCTAATTCGTCAAAGAGCGAATAAATCTGTAAGCCGATAATTTTAGAAGCATTTTTGTTTGTTACGCCAGATGTAGCCGCTTTTACAATCGTTGATTGTCCGGCCAGTAAACCGCCTGCCGTAAGCAGGGATACTTTTTTAAAAAAATCTCTTCTGTTTTCCATGTTGATATATTATTTATAAGGATATTATTTACTTCTTATTGTAAAGCAATTGAACACACGAAGATACTAAAAGTTTTGTAACTACTCAGGTAGTATTCATGCATTGGATGTCAGCAAGACATTTCAAAGCGGTAAAAACATCCTGTCCATTTTTGATAGTGGTGTCAATAACAAAGCGAATCCTTGCAAAGCGGTCTGCGCCTTTTCCCTCCCTGTTACGGAACTGGCCGGAGACTTTTGTTTTGACTTTGACATTCCGGATAGCCCTTTCCGAGCCGTTGTTGTCCGGTGGAACATGGGGATACAGAAGGAAAGTAAAAATACTTTG
>JAITRG010000209.1 GCA_031288515.1 Tannerellaceae bacterium | reverse complement strand
CTTTGCGAAGAACGAAACAATCCGGCGAATACAAGGCGCCTTGATTGCTTCACTGCATCCGCAACAACGGTATCCGGCTTTCCGTATGCAATGCACAAAACCATACCGGGCACAGTATAAAATCAACTACAGGAGATATTTTTTCTCCAAATAATCTTACCATGTTATATGTTACAAAATTTGTACCTTCTGGTATTACAGCTTTACCTGAACGTAAAAGAAATTCTTCGCTTTGATGAATGATGACCGGTGGGTTGTATTTTTCTTTAATTCTCCGGGAATTGCCGGCATGATCAAATCATATAAACTAATCTCATAACATCTGCAAAGTATCTTAATTGCCATAAAACAGAAAGCACAGTTCGGCGAACTGTTTTCCTTTCTGCATAAACATATGCAAGGGGTTTCTGAACTGTTTTCCTTCTTGCATATGTTTATATTATAGTGTGCGGGGGGGCGGTTTTGTGCCGTATAGCTCAAAGCCATCCATGTAACTGCCGGATTATTCCCAGCCTGGAGGTTGTTTCAACTCAGGATTCAGCAATAGTTGCTGTTTGGGAATCGGGACGTAGTAAAATTTATCTTCCCACTTTCTGTTTTCGCTTGTTACAAATTCCATAAATCCTGATTTCCCGTCGGCATTGCTCAGGTAAATGCTTGTTCTGTTATTATTCGCATCATACAGAAATTCTTTTTCGATTTTAGCCTGAACATCTGCCGGCAGATGCGCTATCGGGCTTAAATCGCCGGCGTCGTGAAGGATGGCCACATCGGGTTCTCCGTCGCCTGTTACGTCATACGCTCCGTAGCCGTGTATATAAATACCTTGCGGCCTGGCGCCCATTAACTCGCGGCCTTTAGCCCAACGCATCACGTCGTCCAGGCGGAGACCTTCGCAGGCAAGCTCTACCCTCCTTTCCCTGCGGATATCGTCAAGCGCATTTGCCGACAGATTGACGGGAGGCATGCCGGCACGTTTCCTTATCAGATTGATCGACTGATCCAGATCGGTTTGCGAAAGCGTTCCCCTTTCGGCTTTTGCTTCGGCCAGGATCAGCAGCACCTCGGCATATCTGAAGTAAGGTACGGATATATAGTTCATCCCCCATCCCAGGCGTTGAGACGTTTCCTTCGGGAAAAACTTTATCTGATCCATTCCTCCGTACGTGGTTTTGGGAATATAAGGACTGTTCCCTTCTATTTCCGGGGAAACATTGAAACCGGGATAAGCGAAGGTTTCGGCCAGACGCGGATCGCGGTTTTCAAACAATTCCACGTACGTTTTATACGTTCCGTCGGGCTTTATATAGCTGAAATCGCTACCGTCTTTCATCTGATAGGTTTCCATCAACGAACGGCTAAGCCCCCAATACATTCCCAGTACGGTATGGGTATTGTTTCCTTTGCCCAGCGTCTGGTCGTACTCTACAAACAGAAGTATCTCTTTATTATCCCTCAGCTCAGGCATACAGAACAAGGCTCCGTAATCTTTTGCGCTTGAGCCGTAGAGTTCAAACAAACCGGAGTCTGTTATCTTCCGGCAGGCGTTGATCGCTTTATCGAAAAAGGCGTCGGCCGACGCCGTCAGTCCCAGTTCCGTATGGTACTTACGACAGGTAGCTTCATGCAAACATACTCTTGCCAGTAAAGCCAAAGCGGCATATTGATTAAGGCGCGTACGCTGTCCTAAAGCCGGCTTGATGTGGGTGGCGGCAAATTCGAGGTCGCTTATTACCGAATCTACGACAAGTTCCCTCGGATCGGCCGGTTTGTAAAGGTCTTCATCCGTATCATCCATCGCTTTGTTGTAAAAGGGTACCGAATTATACTTTTTCACCTTCTTATAGTAATAATCGCCACGGAAAAACCGGGCAATCCCTGTATAGTGATTCAAATCCGCTTCGGCAATGCTCATCTCCCCGGGATGAATATTGTTCAGCATGTAGTTTATCCTTCGCAATTGCGTCCAGTCGTCCGTATTCCATTCTCCTACGTTACTGGATGAAATACCGTTGCTGTTTACCATCGAATACATCGTGTTGGCGTTTGTACTGATTGTCACATTATCGGAACCCACATCGTCAATCGGCGGACTGATCAGTTCCTGATAAAAGCGGTTGGAATAAGTCTCTAAATCGGAGGCTACTTTGAAATAATCCTTAGCCGTAATCGACGTTTCAGGATTCCTGTCTAAAAAATCCTCGCAGGACGCCAATACCAAAAGCGACGCCAATACCACGGCGCTTACTATATATTTTCTCATATTATAAATTTCCATCATAAAACATTTATTCATTTTACACATCAGAACGTCAGGTTTACCCCCATTGAGTATGACTGCTGCATGGGATAGGTTCCGCTATCAAATCCATTATATTTTTCAATGATTTCCGGATCAAGATCAATGCCTTTGTCCAGATTACTGATCGTGAGGAGATTTTCGGCGCTGAAATAGAAGCGTAAAGAAGCGACATGCAGCCTGCTCAACACATGCTTCGGAAGGGTGTAGCCAATCGTCAGGTTCTTCATGCGCAAGTAAGAGGCGTCTTGCAGGTATCGCGTTTGCGCGGCAGCCAATTCCATATTCGCATCCTCGGCAGCGTAGGCTTTTACGCGCGGGAAATAGGCGTCGGGATTATTTTCCGTCCAATGATCCATGTTCTTCTTCGTAACATTTGTCCAAGGCTGGGCATAAACTCCCCAGAAATAAATACTGGCGGCTCCCGGATACCAGTCTCGCTTGCCAATGCCCTGGAAGAAAGCGCGGAAGTCGAATCCTTTCCAGTCGGCGGCCAGTTCAAAGCTATAAGGGAAACGGGCCGATGTGTTTCCGATAATCCGCCTGTCGCCCGGATTACCCACCGTATTATCTCCAAACGTAATTTTATTGTCATTGTCAAGGTCTTTCATCTTGATATCGCCTACCTGAAATACATAGCCTACATCATCCGTACCGATATCTCTTTGATTCAGGGCGTCTATTTCTTCCTGCGTTTCGAAGAATCCGTCTGTTGTGAATCCCCATATCTCGCCCACTTTCATTCCTTCATAATACGTTGTTCCGTCTTTCCCGAAATTCTTATTCTGATTGTCATATTTGGTAATCGTGGTCTTGCTGTCCGAAAGCATGAACTTAACAGACCAGTTAAAGGGAGATTCATTCAGCAGAAACCTGTCGCGCCAGGCCAGGGATAATTCCCAGCCATTCGTCTTCAGGTCGGCGGCATTGGTCTGAGGCGGAGTTGCCCCAAAGACGGCCGGAAGCTCTTTGCTCAAGGTCAACATATCATCCGTATAACGGGTATACATATCGAAGTTTACATCGAGTTTATCAAGCAGGCCGAAATCTACGCCATAGTTTATCGTCCGTACATTTTCCCAGGTTAACGTAGGCGAAACAACGCCGGGCTGATTCATCATCACCGCCTGTACGCCGTCCAGGATATACGACATTTTGCTTGCCGACATATACGATATGGATGGGTAATATATCTGATTACCATTGCTGTCTTTCAATACCTGGTTTCCTAAAGCTCCATAGGAACCCCTTAGCTTCAGGTTCGAAATCTTTAATTTATCCGCCCAATCGTTAAAAAACGGTTCGTTTATGATGGCCCATGCCACAGACGCCGAGGGGAAGAATCCGTAGCGGTCTCCTCTCGGGAAACGGGAAGAACCGTCATAGCGCCCGCTTGCTTCCATTATATAGCGATTGTCGTATACATAATTCAACCGTCCGAATATACCTTCCAGGGCCAGTTCGTCACGTGTGTTGGATACGGTCGCATCGCCCGTAGACAAGTTTAGCTCGGGAAGCGAAGTGGTGATCATCCCCGTCTTAGACATGGTATAATAATACCGCTGCGTAAACTCCCGGTTATATCCTGCCATGGCATTGAGGAAATGCTTTTCGGCAAAGGTTTTTGTGAAATTAGTATAGAGATTGTACACGCTGTACTTATCTTCCCATGAAAAATAGCGCACATTGTTTACCGAGTTGCCGCTACCGCCTCTTTCGCCGAAGGTAACCTGCAAAGGCTGGTTAGGGCCTACGCGGTATTGAACGCCCAGGTTATTCTGGTCGCGCCCCTTGTTTGTAAGTCTGAAATTGACGTCGGCGTTTACCCGCCATACATCCTTGATAATGTCGAATTGCGTGGTGAAAGAGGTTTGTACTTCATTGGTACGGTCGGCGCGGCGGCCTCCCTCATTCAAAACGCCTATCATGTTGGCTCCGGGCGACGACCAGGTGCCATCCGGATTCCTGGGTATATCCAGCGAGCTGGTTCTGTTTACCTGCCAGTAGAAATAACCGTCAAGAAAGGCAGGCGAATCATAATTAACGTGCGTATAGGCCATATTTGCGCCCAGTTTCCACCAGTCGGCCAGTTTAATATCGGCTTTCGACCGGAAATTATAGCGCCTCAATATGTCATTGCCGTATTTCAACAAACCGTCTTGTTGATAATATCCTCCCGACACATAATACGAAAGGTTATCCGTTTTCTTGGAAACCGTCAGGTTGGCCGTATAAGAAGCCGCCGTGTTGTTATGCGTTTCCTTGAACCAGTCGGTTTCGCCATAATATTGCCAGGCATTCGGATTGGAAGGGTTCGGAATAATCCGGTCAAGACCCGGATTGGCGCTGACCTGTTTCCCATATTCAAGTTGCTGGGCGTTATAAAAAGCGGACAACGGATAGCGTGCGGCAGCCTTCATATCCATAACGGTTGCCACATCCGTTTCTATTTCCGGAGCGAATCCCCGGTTGCGGACAGCATAATTACCGTTGAAACTGACCTGAAGGTCCCCGCTTTTGGCGGCTTTCGTAGTAATAAGTACCACGCCAAACGCGGCACGGGCGCCATAAATAGCCGCGGCAGACGCGTCTTTCAGCACCGATACATTGTCGATGTCGTTCGGATTCAGCCGGGCCAATTCTTCACGTGATACCGGCATATTATCAACTAAAACGAAAGCCTCGCCATTCTTGTCGTTGATAGAAGTAAAACCGCGAATATTGATAACCGGCGCATCGTCTGCACGGCCGTTCCCGTTCGTAATGTTTAAGTTGGGCGCCAGTCCCTGCAGGCCTGAACCGACATTGGGAATCGGACGGCTTTCCAAAGCCGCGCCTCCAATGGCCTGAACAGCTCCGGAGAGATTTATTTTCTTTTGTATGCCGTATCCTACCACTACTACATCTTCCAATGCAAATTCATCCGGCAGCAATGTCAAGTCTATATGATTCTGATTTCCGGGCCGCACTTCAACAGTCTTATAGCCGAGATAAGAAAAGACCAGTACCGGGTTGGATTCATTCACCGTCAAAGTAAACTCGCCGTCAATATTCGTAGTAGCGCCGACGTCTGTCCCTTTCACCTGTATGTTCACAGAAAACAAAGGCTCGCCGGTATCGTCTTTTACTTTTCCGGTAATGGTTCGGGTTTGCTGCTGAGCGGTTGTTGTTCCAGGCGCTTTTGCGGCGGGAGCCTCTTCCTTTTCCGAAATAAAGATTTGTCTGTCGTCAATTACATACGTGTTTCCTGTCGTTTCAAACAGTTGGTCCAGGATTTTGTCTACCGTCCTGTTTTTTACATGCAAGCTTACTTTCCTGCTTACATCGATGGCTCCGTCATAATAGAAAAAAAGGTATTCGCTGTTTTTTTCTATTTCATCAAAGACTTCCCTGATTGTTTTATTATTCATATCAACAGACAGGTAAGTGGATTGCGAATAAGTTATGTCAGCGCAGATTGTATCTATTCCAATTAACATAAAGAACAGTATCAGTCTCATAACGTTGGCGCTTTTTTTAAATCCTGTATCAAGCAGTTTTTTTAAATTTGGTTTTATCATCTTTTACATTTTTTAGTGAATAAATAAATTTAACAGCAATCTAAGCTTTTTCTAATACATATTACATTCCTTTTTCTTCCATAGGCCTGCCATTTTTATATTTGTTAGTAATCATATAAGTAGTAGTGTTCTCCAAATGATAATTGACGGGAGAAGTACGGGAAATACCTCTTAACACAACATGCAAGTCATCTTTCAAATCCAGTTTACCCGAAAATCTCAAAGGAGCAACATCCGGTTCGCATATAATTTCTTTTCCATAATAGCGTGATAACCGTTTCATGATGACGTCCAAACGATCGCTTTTATACTGATACATACCATTGGTCCATGAAATATAGTCAGACACATTTACTTTTTCAATATGTGCCAACCCATTATCCGAAAGATACATATCATTGGGAGACAGTATGGCGTCGTCCTGATTTTCCGAATGTACCGTTACTGTGCCGGAAACCAGAACGACATGTTGAACAAAATCTTTTTCATAAGCCATTATATTAAAAGTTGTACCCAGCACATCAATTGTAAAAGTCCCTGTTTTCACAATAAACGGACGTTTCTCTTCCCGTGAAATATCAAAATAAGCCTCTCCGTCAATATATACTTCCCTCTTATCTTCTGCAAAAAACACCGGATAAACAACCCTTGTTCCTGCGTTTATCCACATTTTACTTCCGTCTTCAAAAACTAACGTAGAACGCTTGCCTTTAGGCACTATCAGTTGGTTGTATGTAGCGGCCCCGCCTGTATCAGCCCGCTTTTGCCTCAGCTTTGCATTTTTATTATTGATGGCTACGCCTTCTTTATCATACACTATTTCGGCGTCCTGTCCATCCAGAGCCATTGTTTCATCGTCGGAAAACACCAGGTGGATATCCGTTACCGGCGCTTCGGGCGCTTTGACGTCTTCTATTAACAAATCTGCCGTTTTCACCGGTTTTTCGGCATAATTATGATATAGAAACAGGAACAGGAACAGGGAAGCGACGCCACTCAGAGGCCATAACAGGATACGCCGCATTAATTTTTTCTTTTCCGTCGCAGCATAGCAATTATTCTTTTCTTTGATATTACCCCATAGTTCATCCATTTCCTCCGTAGAGATATAATTGGAATCAACCTGCATGGAATCCATCAAATAACACGCCAGATGATAATTGTCAGGATGAACAATTTCATCCTGTACTATTTTTTTCCAAAAAGAGGCTGATTCTTTTGTCGGCGCTATCATCGAACTAATAAAATAGTCATCCAGCAGCAAATCTTCCGCCGAATATCCTTTGTACTTTTCGTAAATATCTTTTTCTTTCGTAATCATAGACTGTGTTTGAGCTTTGAATTAATAATACCGCCCTTTTCTGAGTTTATAGGCAGGTTGGTTTTTTTCGACGAATACGGAATGCAATTTCTTGATAGATCGTTGCAACAAGTTCTGTACGGATTGATAATTCATATTCATAATCGTACATATATGCTTTATTTTTAGCCCTTTTACATAACGATAATAAATAGCCTCCTTTTGGCGTGGGGGCAAAACTTCCAATATCCTTTTTATCTTCTCGCGTTGCTCCTGTATCAATTCATCATGAATAATTTCATCTTCAATCGAATATTCTGCATTAAAAACAGGTTCCAGCGTATCGATACAGTAAAACTGTTTATCTTTTTCAAATACATTGAAGATTACATTTTTCAGGGCAATGAATAAATACAGCCTTACGTCGTTAACATCGCTCAGGCGCGAGCGGTTCTTGTAAATCCTTACAAAAACATCCTGGATACAATCTTTTACTAAATCCCGGTCTGTGGTAAAACGCGAACCATAAGAAAAAAGCTCTTTCGCATACTTTTTATAGAAATATGAATAGGCGTCATCATCTCCGTTGATTAACTTTTTCCATAAAAACTGTTCATTAGCAGTAGTAACATTTTTAAATTCCATGATATATAAAGGTACTATAAACCGATTCTATATAAACAGGACAATAGAAATAACAAAACATACTCACTATTTTCATTTTTTTGCATATCCGGTTTTTTCACGTCAAATTCAAACGCACGGAATATACGGCCCGCACGGGCTTTTTTTACGCACTTCTTTCTGCTTTCAGCCTGTTTATAAATGCTTGCATACAAGCAACTCTGGCTGAAAACGGAAGGAAGAGGTAAAAAAATCGTCAGGATGGGCCGGTTATAGAGGATACCGCCTCAGAAAGGCTACGGTACGATGGATTTCGGGATACATTACGACGTCATCTTTAATAAAGGAAACTTCCCGGCGGTAGGCTTTCAGGAACTGTTCCAACAGGGGGGATGTTTTGGCCGGGCGGCGAAATTCGAGGCCTTGCGCTCCGTTCATCAGTTCGATAGCTAAGATATGGTCTAAGTTATCCATTATTTTAAACAGTTTGGTTGCCGCATTGGCTCCCATACTTACATGATCTTCCTGGCCGTTGCTGGATACAATGGAATCGCTGCTGGCCGGATAACAATACATCTTATTCTGGCTCACCATACTGGCTGCCGCGTATTGGGGTATCATAAAACCGGAATTTAAACCGGGATTGGCTACCAGAAATTCCGGCAAACCGCGCAATCCCATAATTAATTGAGCCACTCTCCGTTCTGAAATATTCCCCAGTTCGGCCAACGCTATACCCAGAAAGTCGAACGATATAGCCAAGGGCTGGCCATGAAAATTACCTCCTGATATAATCCGGTCTTCATCGGGGAAGATTGTCGGGTTGTCCGTCACGGAA
This sequence comes from Tannerellaceae bacterium, assembly GCA_031288515.1. Taxonomy (GTDB): domain Bacteria; phylum Bacteroidota; class Bacteroidia; order Bacteroidales; family Tannerellaceae; genus DFXE01. Next base: position 10,148 of record JAITRG010000209.1, on the reverse strand, counting down.
TTTATTTCCGTCAGCAGAACATCCGATACATACCGGATCGTATCTTTTGTAGCGCCATGTACCTGGGGGATACAACGAAAGGAATAAGGGTCTTGTATATGCTCCTTCTTCCTGGCTATCAGTTCGCTGCCTTCAAGTAAGGCGCGAAACGCCTCGCCGGTTTCAATCTGCCCTTTATGCGGGCGTATCTGCTGGATGCAGTCCATAAAAGGATCCAGCAAGCCGTCGAATGCTTCGAGGGAAATAGCCGCTATCAGGTCTGCCCGCCTGGATATTTTAAAAGCGCGCATTAAGGCAAATACGCCGTTCGCGCTCATAAACTGCGTCCCATTCAGCAGGGCGAGACCTTCCTTGCTTTTCAGTTTTACCGGTTTCCAGGCATATTCGTCCAATACGCCGATGGCGTCTCTTTTTTTCCCTTTATAATATACGTCGCCTACCCCGATAAGCGGAAGGAACAAATTGGCCAACGGAGCCAAATCACCCGAAGCGCCCAAAGAACCCCGGTCGTACACAATCGGCAGAATATCATTATTGAAAAAATCAAGGATACGCTGCACGGTTATAACCTGCACCCCGCTATGCCCCAGGGAAAGCGCGTGCGCTTTCAACAGCATCATTAAGCGGACGATTACCGGGCTTACCTCTTCCCCCACACTGCAAGCATGGCTTTTCACCAGGTTTTCCTGCAGGGTATTCAATTCGTCGGACGAGACGGTTTTATTACACAACGAGCCGAAACCGGTGGTTATGCCATACAACGGGCCGTCTTGCTGCGCTATTTTCCTGTCTAAATAATCACGGCAACGCCGGATGCGTTCGGCCACTTCGGGCGTAAGCTCCAGGCGCATATTCCCGGTAAGCACCTTTTCAATACGTTCAAACGTAAGCGGCTCCGAACCTACATAATACACATTGCTACTCATAGTATCGTTTTCACCCAATCAAGTAATTTAGTTTCAACACGGATGGTTTCCGCTTCCAAATGATCTGCTTTTTTCTTCATTCGCGCTACAAAAGCCTCCTCTTTTACAGACATTAAATTGATGCGGACATTCAATAAGGCCCCAAGCACGCAGGCGCGGGCCGACATCATGGCTACACAGGCGTCTGTCACGGCATTTTGATTTCCTTTGTGGGCTACATAAATAATGGTTTCCATAACGGAAGCCATTTCTTCGGCCACCATCATCGGAACAGACGCCGCTTCTTTGGTTGCTTCCTGTATGGCGCGACTCCTTTCCGCTTTTTCTTCCTCTGTTTCTTTCGGCAGTTTAAAAGCTGCAAACACTTTATTATACGCATCGCTGTCCTTGTCTATACAGGCGATAAAACGGTCGCGAATAGACGCCGCTTCAATCGCTATCGAACGCATTTGCCCTGTCACCTCTTCATATTTCTTTTTTCCAATGGTCAGATTGGCTACCATTTCGGTTAGCGCAGCGGCTATGGCGCCGTTCAATGCCGAAATACTTCCCCCGCCGGGAACCGGGTCGTTGCCGGCCGTTTTAGCGAGAAATTCTTTTACTGTTAAATCTGCTAACATGATTCTTTAGGTTAATCGTTACTTATAGTGATATGTTTTCCCATTTTTTATCGTTATTTCCACCAGATTCATTCCAATATGGTAGGAAAGAAATTTATACGAGGGATAGCGGAGCAGTATCATATCCGCTTTCTTTCCCACGTCAATACTGCCGATTGTATTTGCCCTCCCTACTGCCGCCGCGCCATTGATCGTTAATGCTGTAACAACTTCTTCGGGCGTCAGTTTCATATAAATACACGCCAATGCGATCAGCATAGGTATGGAGCATGAAAAACAACTGCCCGGATTCAAATCGGTGGCTAAGGCAACGGCGCATCCGGCGTCTATCATCTCGCGCCCCCGCGCATAAGGCTCATGAAGCGAAAAGGCCGTTAAGGGAAGAAGTGTCGCTACGGTATTACTGCCGGCTAATTGGCGGACGCCTTCATCGGAAACCTGTAGCAGGTGATCGGCGCTTACGGCGTTCAGCTTAACGGCTAATTCCGCGCCGCCGAACATAACAATTTCGTCGGCATGCAGTTTAGGTTTCATTCCAAGCGCCTGGGCAGCCCGTAACAGTCGCTCGCTTTGCTTCACGGAAAATACGCCTTTTTCACAAAACACATCACAAAAACCGGCCAGTTCTTCTTTGGCCACAGCCGGTAATACCGTTTCGATAATATACCGGATATAATCATCCCCCCGGCTTTTGTATTCGGGAGGAATGGCATGAGCTCCCAGGAACGTGGCAATAACGTCTACCGGATGCTCTTCATCTATCTCCTTCATCACGCGAAGTTGCATCAGTTCCGTTTCCAGGTCTAAGCCATATCCGCTTTTGCCTTCTACGGTGGTGACGCCCATTTCCATCATGTCTGCCAGGCGGGCATATCCGCTTTCCCATAAATCATCATAATTGCTTTCGCGGGTTGCTTTCATTGTATTCGCAATTCCGCCGCCCCGTTCCATAATCGACATATAACTGTCGCCCCGTAAACGCCAGGAGAATTCTTCTTCCCTGTACCCGCCGAAAACGAAATGGGTATGGCTGTCTACAAAACCGGGTAGCAGCGTTTTACCCGTTGCATTGATTACCGTATATTCTTCTTCATAAATGCGGGATAGAATATCCCGGGTGGTTCCAACGTGTATGATCCGCCCGTTCAATACAGCTACCGCCCCGTCTTCAATGACTCCTATATCCGACATGGCTTCCCCTTTCTTAGCGGTAAAGCCGGAACAGGTCACTACCTGAGATGCATTCCGTATGAGTAGTTTATCCGCTTTCATTCCATTAGGCGGGTTTCCAATACCTGATTCATCGAAAAATTTTCCAATCCCAAATAATAGGAAGCCGTATCTACTAACGCTTCCATGGGAACCAGGCCAATAATCTCGCTGCCCACAACGGGTACGCCGTACCGGCGGGCTTCGATTCGCACCAATTCAAACGCCCGGTATAAAGCGGTATGGGTATAATCGGTCATGTTCATAGAGACTTGTACGATACCGCGCCCCGTCAACGCTACGCCCATCGCTTTACAGAAACGGAGGCCTCCGCCCACAAAGCGTACTTTCTTAGCAATCGCATCGGCAACCGTCAAATCGCCTGTTCCCAGATTTACGTTATATGCCACTAAGGGCATGCGCGCCCCGATGGCCACTGTCCCGGCTGTGGGATGGCGCTCTGCCGGTCCGAAATCGGGCGCCCATTCTGCGAGTTTTATTTTTTCGGCCATGCCCTCAAACTCGCCTTTCCGTATCGTTGCCAGATTCTCGCGTTTGGGGGATGAAGCCGATTTTTCATACAGAAATACCGGTAAGTTGTAACGTTTGGCTGTTTCTCCGGCCACTTCTTTTGAAAGGGCTACCGCCTCTTCCATCGTACAGCCCCGTATCGGAATAAAAGGCACTACATCTGCCGCGCCCATTCGGGGATGTTGTCCGGTATGTTTGGCAAGGTCTATCAGCTCTACGGCTTTACCGATGGCTTCCAATACGGCTTCTTTCAACGCTTCCGGTTCTCCTGCAACGGTGACGACCATTCGGTTATGGTCCTGGTCGCTGCTATAGTCCAACAGTTTCACGCCTGTTTTGGCCCGGAAGGAATCTGCTATTTTTTCTATTTTCCGCAAATCGCGTCCTTCGCTGAAATTAGGGACGCACTCCATGATTTTACTCCAGTTACTCATTTTCTGTTCTTTAAATAGTTCATTACTGTGTTTTGCGCTAAGTCTTCCTTTGGAATATAAGGGAGGGTTATATGACAATCAGCCTCATATTTCCTGTTAAAACCGGCGGAGGTACGGATTGCGTTTTCATTACGCGCCCAGGAACGGCGGGCTACGCCACCCATAACGTCCCATAAGATTGCCGAACGAAGAATTTCGTCTACCCGTCCGCTGCCGTCGAGTACCATACCGAAACCGCCATTGACCGCTTTGCCGATACCTACGCCGCCGCCATTATGCAGCGCCACAAGGCTCATCCCTCTTGCCGCATTACCGGCAAAGCATTGTACGGCCATATCAGCCATTACATTACTTCCATCGTATATATTGGATGTTTCCCGGAAAGGAGAGTCTGTTCCGCTTACGTCATGATGGTCGCGCCCTAACATAACAGGGCCTATTTCTCCGTCGCGCACCATTTTATTAAAACGAAGCGCTATCTGCATACGCCCTTCGGCGTCCTGGTAAAGTATCCGCGCTTGCGTGCCTACTACCAGTCGATTTTTTTCGGCGTCGCGTATCCAATTATAATTATCCCTGTCCTGCCCGCGGCGATCCGGGTCAATACATGCCATAGCCGCCTGATCGGTCTTTATCAAATCTTCCTTCCTGCCGCTCAGGCATACCCAGCGAAACGGACCATATCCGTAATCGAATAGTTCGGGACCCATGATGTCTTCCACGTAAGACGGCCAGATAAAGCCATCCTTTTCGTCTGTTCCGTTCCGGGATATTTCTTTGATACCGGCGTCATACGCCGACTTCATAAAACAATTACCATAATCGAAGAAGTAAGCGCCTTGGGCTATCAGCTTCTTAATCGCCTCGAAATGGCGTTTTAACGACTGGTCTACCAACCGGCAAAATTCGTCTCTGTCGTGCGCCAGCAAACCGGTACGTTCTTCAAACGATATACCGGCCGGGCAATAACCGCCTTCATATATGGCATGGCAGGAGGTTTGATCGCTTAGCAATTCAATGGCGATTGCATTTTCTGCGGCATATTCCAGTAAATCTACCACATTGCCATGATAGGCTATGGACAGAGGTTCTTTTTTTCTTTTCGCTTCACTGGCCCATGTAAAAGCCGTTCGCATATCATCCGTTACCTGTTCTACCCAGCCCTGGCTTAACCGGGTTTCGATACGCGATTTATCTACTTCGGCCACGATACAGGCCGCTCCGGCAATGACGGCTGCCTTAGGCTGGGCGCCGCTCATCCCGCCCAAACCGGAAGAGACAAACAGGTATCCCCTTAAGTCTTTATCCTGCGGGATACCTAATTTCATCCGCCCGGCATTTAATAATGTATTAAACGTTCCGTGCACAATACCTTGCGGGCCGATATACATCCATCCGCCGGCCGTCATTTGCCCATAATTGGCCACTCCCATCTGGGCGGCGATATGCCAGTCTTTTTGATTGTCGAACAGACCAACCATCATCGAATTGGTAATGATTACCCTGGGCGCGTCGGGCCTCGACTTAAACAACCCTAACGGATGGCCTGATTCTATCGCTAATGTCTGTTCGCGGGTGAGGGCTTCCAGGTATTGCTTAATTAAGCGGTATTGCATCCAGTTCTGACAGACCTGTCCGGTTTCGCCATACGTAACCAACTCGTACGGATAAAGGGCCATGTCGAAACAAAGATTATTATCAATCATCACCTGAAACGCTTTCCCTTCCAGGCAATTCCCTTTATATTCATCGACAGGTTTCGCCTTTAAATCACCTTCCGGGCGATAACGGTAGCCGTAGATACGCCCATACGTAACCAACTCCTCCATAAATTCGGAAGCCAGGGATTCATGTAATTCGTCCGGAATATAACGTAACGCATTTTTCAGGGCTACAACGGTTTGTCCGGGCGTTAAAGAATAACCCCGCCCGGGAGCCCGGCGTATACCGGGTATAAAAGACGGATAGTCCGGCAACTGATTACTAAGGCCTGTCTTCATATCTGAATGTATTTAGCATCGTTTACAAACTGTAAGCAACTATAGTTATAAAACGAATGCAATTTAGCTCTTTACATAAAAACAACCAATCATTAAGGTATGTTTATTAGCATATTGATAAAAAACAAAAGCCGCCCAACTGACCGGGCGGCTTTTCTGAATATAGATGGTTATTCAGCTTTATTTCGCTGCCGTTTCAGACACGGCTATGCCTTTCTTTACCAGTTTTCTCTTTTGTATTTCGTACGCTATCGGCGTTGCGATGAACAGGGTAGAGTAGGTTCCTATTATAATACCCAGCAAGATAGCGAACGTAAAGCTACGGATCGTACTACCGCCCAGGATAAAAATACAAAGCACAACTACCAGCGTAGATAACGTAGTATTAAATGTACGCGAAAGGGTAGAATTCAATGCGTCATTAATTACCTGGTAACGGTCGCGCTTCGGATAAAGGCCTATCGTTTCACGGATACGGTCGAATACTACCACCGTATCATTAATAGAATAACCGATAACCGTCAGGATAGCCGCTATAAACGTTTGGTCTACCTCCATAGAGAAGGGCAATATTTTCCAAAGCATCGAATAGAAGGCAATGATACATAAAGTAGTCACCGCTACCGAAGCAAATGTACCTATGGAGAAGGCAATGTCTCTGAACCGGATCAAAATATAAAGAGCCATACAGATCATCGCAAATATCACCGCCAGAACAGCCGCATTCTTTATATCGTCGGCCATACTCGGCCCTACCTTCTGCGAGCTTTTGATATAATTTCCTGAAAACTGCTCCAACGTAGTACCCTGAGCCAGTAATGGCTTTAAGCCTTCGTATAATTTAGATTCTATATCCTGGTCTACGGCAGGGTCGTTATCCGTAATCTTATAGTTGGTAGAAATACGTACCTGGTCTGGCGTGCCGATGGTAATAACGCTCACGGCTCCTTCCAACTGGTCATTCAGCAGGCCATATACTTCTTCCGTATTTACATTCCGGTCGAAACGGACAATATAGTTGCGTCCGCCGGTGAAGTCGATACCATTATTCAACCCTATGGTAGCCATTGATATTCCGCCCAGCGCTATAATCACCAAAGGAATAAGATAGCCTGTCCGGCGTATACCCAGAAAGTTTATTTTCGGATTGGTCAACAGGTCTTTGCTCAAAGAAGTCGTAAACGGCAAATTCTTGATTTTGTCTTTGGCAAGTAACGCTTCGTAAACGATACGGGTGAGGAACACGGCCGTAAGGAATGAGGCAAACAAACCGATAATTAAGGTAGTAGCAAACCCGCGAATCGGGCCGGTACCAAAATAGAACAGCACGACGCCGGTAATAATAGACGTCAGGTTCGCATCAAAGATAGCAGAGAAAGCATTGCTGTATCCATCGGCTATTGCCTTTGCCAGTCCTTTCCCCGCACGAAGCTCTTCTTTCGTACGTTCATAAATCAACACGTTGGCGTCTACCGCCATACCCAGCGTCAATACCATACCGGCAATACCCGGCAACGTAAGCACGGCCTGGAAAGAGGCAAGCACGCCCATCGTGAAGAAGATATTTAAAATTAACGCTGCGTTTGCTATCATACCCGGAATGATTCCGTACATAGCGCACATATAGGCCATCAACATCACCAGCGCCAATATAAATGAGATAACGCCGGCATTGATCGCTTCCTGTCCCAACGAAGGTCCTACAACGTCTTCCTGTACAATATTAATAGAAGCGGCCATTTTACCCGACTTTAATACGTTGGCCAAGTCTTTCGCTTCTTCCGGCGTAAAGTGGCCTGTTATATTGGAACGGCCACCCGTAATTTCATTTTGAACCGTAGGAGCCGAATACACCAGGTCGTCCAGTATAATAGCAATGCTTCTGTTGATATTTTCTTTTGTCAGGCGGGCCCAGGCTTTTGCTCCTTCGGCGTTCATCGTCATCGAAACTTCCTGCTCGTTCCGCCCGGGCGTTTGGGCAAAGTCGGCTACTGCATCCGTCACCACATCGCCTCCTAAGGCAGGCGTTCCGTCGCGATTGGTTACTTTAATAGCGTACAGGTAAAAATACTGTTCTTTTTCGTCCATCGCCTTAACGCCCCATTTCAGAGACAAGTTACGCGGCAATAGTTCTTTCACCTGGCGCATGGCAAGGTATTCGTCTATTTTAGCCCTGTCTTTTGCCTGGGCTAAACCTACTGTCGGGCCCCGCGACAATTGTCCGTTATACGTATTCGGTTGTAACAGGGCAAACAGCGGATGCTGTTTGGCATACTCTTCCATACTCTGGGCTGCCTGCGCCTGCGGGTCGGCGGCGATTTGAGACAATAGAGAGTCCGCCTCGCTGGCGTCGGCGTTTTCTGTCGGCTGGAGCGTATCCAATAGTTGGTCTACCGATTCGGTTGATTCAGCCGGCGCTTCCTGATTAGATGAGTTTTCGGCAAGAATCGTTGCCAGAATATTATCCGCCTGTATTAACTGCTGGTATATTTCAGACAGTTCGTATGTTTCCCAAAACTCAAGGTTTGCGCTTCCCTGAAGCAATTTACGGACACGTTCCGGTTCTTTCACGCCCGGCAATTCAATCAGGATACGCCCGGCCGTTTCCAATCGTTGAATATTAGGAGAAACCACGCCGAAACGGTCGATACGCGTACGTAATACGTTAAATGAATTATCTATCGCGCTCGTTAATTCGCTTTTTAGTATTGATATTACCTGGGCGTCCGAGCTTTGAGGCGTAATTTTGTCTTTTAATTCAAATGTGCTGAACAGGGCCGACAAACGGGCTCCGTCATCCAATTTTCTGTATTCTTCGGCAAACAGGTCTATATAATCCCTGTTGCTGGTCGCCTGTCGGGCATAAGCCGAAGTCAACGCCCTGTTAAAATTCTCATCCTGGTTGTTATTGGATAATGAACGGATCACATCAGGAACGTTCAATTCAAGAACAACGTTCATACCGCCTTTCAGGTCGAGGCCTAACGTCACTTCCATTTCACGGCATTGTTTCAGGGTATAACCCAGCCATACTTTCTGGATATTCAGCGAGTCTAAGTATAAACTCTCTTTCACAGGATCTCCGCCCGCATACTCGGCCGCTTTGTTGTTGTAATGATTTGTCACAAATGAAAACGACAAATAAAACAAGCACACAAGCGTAAGTAATACAGCAAAGACCTTCACAAATCCTTTGTTTTGCATTTGAATCTTATTTATATTATTGCATTATTTAATATATGTTTTTTCACAAGGTGCAAATATAGAGTTTTTTAAGAAAATGTGCAACTTTGCCTGATTTTAATGCAGGACAAACGTATTTAATTGATGCTTTCCGAAGCGCTCGCCGGAGAGCATACCTGTCAGCAGTATCCTCAGGGCGTCGCTTAGTTTCCTTCCGCCACGTACGACTTACCGCTTATAACTTAAATGCCGGCATGCTGCAATTCTACAGTTTTGTATACAATAATCTCCCGTACTCTCCTTATCCATTTCTACTTTACCAGATTAAAAAACGTGCGAAAAAAGAAGATAAACCTGATATCCGCCCGGGAGTTACTTTTTCAACAGGAAAATACCCCTGCTAAACGATACTTTTTCACCGTTCCTTTCAGCTTCCAGTTTTATTGCAACTGATTGGTTTACAGAATGAAATCCTGAAAGAAGACGAAAGAAGACCTTTCAGTTTCCTTACAGTCGGAAAACCGGAGGAGAGGGACTGACGCCAAAAAAAACCGTTATGACGTCTCCAGTAAACCGTTATAATGCCTTTGGCAAACCATTATATATTCTTTACCAAATCATTATACCGGTTTATTGAAGGTATCATAATGACTTTTTTTCCCTTTTTGCCGGCCCGATTTTTTTGCTGAAACGGGGCTGAAAGGTCTTCTTTCAGCCATAGCCGTTCATACGCAAGTATCTATAAACCGGCTGAAACCTGAAAGACGTCGCCAAACAAGCCTGCGTAATGGGGTAATGACATGGGCCTGAATAAGGGGGGACGGGGGCTTTACGCTTGATGAGAAAGAATTAATGCGTTAAAGTAGAACTGTATACATAAAAATTGCCTGTTTTTGTTACGGATTTGATTACAGGATTACCATGAAACAAAATGTAAAAACCCGTTACCGCGCGACGCAAAGCCAACTATCATCTAATTTGGGATGGAGCAGGCGGCCGGAAAGCGAATATTTTTCATTGCCTTAATTCAGTTAAACAACCAACTGTTATCTGAACAAAATTCCTTATTTTTGTTGCCGATTCAATTATAAAGCTACCATGAAACAGTTACTACGATTACTATTATTGTAACTACTCAGGTACTTCAAAAAAAGCATTAAGCCAAAGAATCGAAAACGTTTATAAAAAAAACACATATCTTTGTTCCTGTGGAAGAAATGATAAACATACGCCGTTCGGAATATG
>JAITRG010000205.1 GCA_031288515.1 Tannerellaceae bacterium | reverse complement strand
TTATACTTATCGGTAGAAAAAATTTAAGAAAAAATGAATCGTAAAACATACAAATTTTTATGTTGGCTATTTGGGTTGCTGTTAATTCTAAGTTTATTTAGATATTTACTGATTAACTTCTTGGATGCCGATAGTAAAGTATTATTATTGGGGCAGCAAATTATTCATGCTTTTTATATTTTTATTCCTTTACTATCGGTCCTCATCGTAGAAAAATGGAAAGTAAAGAATATAATACTTGAATATTCAATTAGCTTTAAAGGAACAAACGTTAAAAAACTAATTCAATATGTTCTTGCCACAGCGATTTTGTTTCCTGCAATAGTTTTATTTCTAACATATATTTTTGGTAATGTATTCCATATGAGTTCATTTGGTGAGATTGTCCTGGAAGATGTGCCGAGTAGTTTTTACGGGATGGGTTTACCGGGGAATGCGTATCTGAAATTTGGAATACTTTTTCTCATTTCTCTTGGGATGAATTTTGTAGGATTAATCTTTAAGTTCATTTCCTCATTTTCAGGAGAAATCGCGTGGAGGGGATTTTTGGAAAAATACATCCATTATTCACGAATAAAAAAAACAATGTTGATCGGATTGATTTGGGGGTTGTGGGATATCCCGCTCCTTATTTTGAATCCTTGTAGAGATAATATTATGGACTATTTTTATGTATTTATACTTAAAGCATTATTATGTGTTGTTTGTTCATTTTATTTTGTCAATGCACTTAAACAGACACGAAGCATTTTTACTTCGAGTATTATGCAAGGATTGATTAGTTCATCCACTCTAATATTTTTAATTCATGGGGATATCAATTTTTTTATTGGAGATACGCAGGGATTGCTGGGAATTGCCTCAATAATGATGATAAACGGAATATTTTCAAAAATCTCTAATCGTAATTTTATGAGAGATAAAGTATGAAATGTTTTGTTTACAGCATTTTGATTCTATTACTTGTTTCCTGCGCCCAAGAGGATTTACCTGATCAGTTTGTGGCGAATCGTACAGTCATTGTTTATATGGCGGGCGATAACAATCTGTCTGGCGACGCCCTTGTCGATTTGGAAGAAATGCGGCGTGGCTATACAGCAACGGGAGCGAACCTGCTTGTGCTGGCAGATGTGGCGGGCGAAGCGCCCTATTTATTGCAGATCGACGAAGCGGGCGGACAAAAGATAAAGACCTATCCGGAATTTAACTCGGCAGATGCGGCGAAGATGGGAAGCGTGCTGGGCGAAATCATCAACATGTACCCTGCCGGCCATTACGGTTTGGTGCTTTGGTCGCACAGCACCTCGTGGCTGCCGGCAGGAGTACAGTTGAAGTCATTCGTGGAAGACGGCGGCAGACAAATGGACATTATTTACCTGGCAACGGTGCTGCCCTTGCGCTTCGACTTTATCCTGTTCGACGCCTGCCTGATGGGTGCCATAGAAGTGGCCTACGAACTGAAAGACAAAACGGATGTTCTTATCGCCTCTTCCACGGAAACCATCTATGAAGGCTTTCCTTACGACCTGATCATTCCCGAATTGCTCGCGCCCGAGGTAACCCTGACACGTATTGTCCAAAAGTATTTTGATTATTACGACGGACAACAAGGCGCGTACCGTTCTGCAACCATCTCCGTGACGAATACGCACGAATTGGATGCACTGGCAGAGGCCACAGCCCTTGTCATTGGCAACACGCCGTTCGATATGGCGAATTTCGACCGTACAGCGGTGCAGCGCCTGGATGTATACGAAGAACAGTATGTGTTCGACTTTTTGGACTTTACAACCAAAGCCTTCCCGCAGGCAAACCTGACAGCATTACGGGAGCAACTCAATAAAACGGTAACTTACAAAGCCCACACGCCGCGATTTATCGAAGAGTATGACATCAGCGCCTATTGCGGATTAAGTTGTTATATTCCGCATCCGCAAAGAAACGACCTGAATACTTATTATCAACAGTTAAAATGGTGCAAAGCCGCCGGATTTTCCCAATTATTCAAACCATGAAAAATATTCGAAATATTCTCATTCTGCTTGCTGTTTGTGCTGTTTCCTGCACCCGCTTTTCTTCGGAAATAGAGACGGTATTGCAGCAGGCGGGCGACAACCGTGTCGAGCTTGAGAAGGTATTGAAGCATTACGGTAAAACTCCTGTTGACAGTCTGAAACTGCGGGCAGCGGAATTTCTTATCGCAAATATGCCGGGCAAACAATCGGAATATTATGATGCGCCGTGGAACGATGTGGCCACGGCGCACCTTCGCTGGACAAGTTCGTCGGACAAACAGATGGTGTTGGATACTTATCGTTTGGGCAAATCGGTAATCAAAGAAGATGTGAAGTGTATCACCGCCGATTATCTGATTAATAACATTGAATTGGCATTTAAGGTATGGCAGGAACAGCCATGGGGCAAACATATTCCTTTCGACGTGTTCTGCGAGGAGATACTGCCCTACCGGTTAGACGTAGAGCCGCTGGAAAATTGGCGGGAAAAAGCGCTGGCAAGTTTCTCCGATCTAAATCGGTCATTTAAGGAAGATTCGACAGTCACGGCGGTAGAGGCTTGTATCAAGGTAAATGATTTATTGCCGCGCTTCTCAATGGATGTAGATTTTCCAGTAATGAACTATTCCCAGTTGATGGCGTCGAGAAAGGGGCCTTGCGATGCGATGGCTGCCCTGGCTGTTTTCAGCATGCGGGCACTGGGCATTCCCGTGACATTCGATTTTACGCGCTTGTGGCCCAACCT
>JAITRG010000182.1 GCA_031288515.1 Tannerellaceae bacterium | reverse complement strand
ACGACTCTGTTTTTTCAGGACGGAATATGGATCAAAACCAGGTTATGAAAAACCTGCGGGGAGCGAAAAACAGCACGGTCAGATTAGGCGTGCACCGCCAAAGCAGTCCTGAATTGATTTATTTTGAAGTAACCAGGGGAGACGTACCGGTACATTCCGTAGATGCTTCGTATGAGATAAGCAAAGGTATCGGTTTTATAAAGGTATCAAAGTTTGCCCGTAATACATACAACGAATTTATTACGGCTATCGCTAAACTGAAACAGGAAGGATGTAATTCTTTTATCATCGACTTGCGTGGAAATTCAGGAGGAATTATGGAAGCAGCCGTACATATGGTAAACGAATTTATGCCGCAGGGAAAACTAATTGTCTATACGGAAGGAAAAGCGTATCCGCGAAGCGACGTATACGCTAATGGAACCGGTACATGTATGGACAACCCGGTGGTTATATTAACCGACGAAGGTTCGGCGTCGGCAAGTGAAATCTTTGCCGGCGCTATCCAGGATAACGACCGGGGAACGATTATCGGGCGCCGTACCTATGGCAAAGGGCTGGTGCAATCACAGATCGCTTTAACGGACGGTTCGCAGTTACGCCTTACGATCGCCCGTTATTATACCCCCTCCGGACGTTCTATCCAGAAAGAATATGAACTGGGGAATACGGAAGATTACGACAGGGATATTTACAATCGTTACATACACGGCGAATTTTATTCGGCCGACAGTATTAAAATGGATAACTTACCTCAATTCAATACGTCCATAGGGCGCACCGTTCACGGGGGCGGAGGTATCATGCCGGATATATTCATACCAAGCGATACAAGCGGCGTAACCTCTTATTTTAACAGTATTACCCGCAATTCCGGCATTCTTTACTTATACGTATTGGAATATTCGGACAGGAACTTTAATAAACTATCTTCTTTCAGCGCTTACCAGGATTTATACGACTATCTGGAACAACAGCCTTTATTGTCTGACTTTACGAATTTTGCCGCCACAAAAGGCATAAAGAAACGCCCTGCCTTAATCGAAATTTCGGCTAAATTAATCGAAACTCACTTAATGGCGTATATCTCGCGTAATTTCTTTGACGAAGCCGGCTTCTATCCTGTTTTCTATAAAGATGACATAACCATTCTCCGCGCCATTCAGGTAATTAAAGACGGAAAATCAATTCCCGCCCCGGACAATACCGGAACGCTACATACTCAAGCGGCTCCTGCCGGAATCCGGGGCTTGTATAAAGAAAAGATTTATACCAATTATATTGTTTGAGTACGGTACAGTTGATTATTCCAACGCCTGATAAACGGTATTAAGAAACTTTTCCCACACCAATGTGTCCGGTATGCGATTGGTGTACAAGAGGATAATCATGTTTTCCCGATGATCGACGATATAATCGGTATTCGCCATGCCGCCCCACGATAAAGAGCCGGGCGATACCATGGGCGAAGCGCCCGGAAGTATATCCCAATCCGCTTTCCCGCCCGGATAGACCTGAAAACCTATTCCGAAATTAAAATTATCGTCGGCATTACTTGGGTGGCTTATCTGATTTTTACCCATTATCTCAATCGTACGGCGCCCTAATATCCGCTTGTTGTTAAACTTTCCGTAATTCAACGCCATCTGACAGAAACGGGCATACCCTTCGATCGTTCCGTTCAGGCCTGTACCGGCGGAGGCATACCGGCGGTCTTCTCCAAACGGATAACGCCCGCTCCAAATTTCAACCGGCTCGATTTTCCCTTCATTATCTTTGTAAACGGTTACGAAACGGTCTTTATAACTTTCATCATAGTAATAGGCCATATCTTCAATTCCCAACGGGGCGAATATAGCTTCCTGCAAATAATCCTGCAAAGGTTTTCCGGAAAAATACTCCACCAGGTAGCCGCAAACGTCGGATGCAGGATGGTAATTCCAGCCTGTTCCCGGATCAAAACTTAAAGGATAGGAAACAAGTTCTTTCACATAGCCTGCCAGCGTTTCATATTCCGCGCGGGGAGTATTCGGATCGTAACGAGGGCCTGTTATGCCGGAAGTATGGCTCAATAAATGACGGATCAATACCGGCGAAGCAGCATCCCGGGTGGCGGGATTGCCGGCGTCTCTGCCCGCAATGATTACCTGATTCGTCATTTCCGGTATATACTTGGAGACCGGGTCGTCCAACTGGAATTTTCCCTGTTCGAACAAAGTCATCAACGCAACGGTAGCTATCGCTTTCGTTTGCGAGTACATTCTAAAAATATCATCCTTTTCAAGCGAGATTTGCTTCTCGACGTCCCGCCAGCCAAAAGCCTTATTATGGATAACCTGCCCTTCCTTTGCCACAAAAGTAAGCGCATGCGGAATAATCCCCTTATCCACATACTCCTGAAGCAGGTTATCGATATATACCAAACGGGATTGATCAACCTTGATAGCGGCAAAATCAGGCTGATAAGTAAATGACTGCATTCCTTCGGAAGAATCATTGCATTCGCACGACGTCATAAATACAAACGCCAGACACAACAAACAGATACTTTTCATAACTTTAATTGTTAAAGGATTAATTGCTACAAATGTAAACAAAAGGAAATGAATTTACCTCATCATCGCAGAGCGAGTTTGTATCCTCTTATGAAAAATGCTACCGTTAAGGCTTATTCGCTGACAGATTTTAAGGAATCTGCGTTTTCAGGTGACGGGCGTTTTGTACGGACAGGGGGAATCAGAGGGCGATTCCGATTGTTTTCGTAATCAAATGAGCCATTAGTGACCGTTTTGCGGGAGGGTTTCGGAAAAACATGACGGAGTCTTGAGGAAAAGATTATAATGCCTTTGCAAAAGCGCTGCGACGTCTTTATAAAAGCGCTATAATGGTTTGGCGAAGACGTCATAATAAAAAACCGGAAGGCCCGGAAGCGCCCGGAAAAACGGCTTTTAAAGGCTCGGAATAGCGCTGGAACAACTGTTTTTACTCACTGTTTTTATTGAGCAAATAGATAGCCAATCGCTTTTCTTTACGTTATTTTATATATTTTCCCGGTTAGTTGATGCGCATACAGTTTATACTATCATTCTTTTTATATCATTTTATCAAAAGACAAGCGCCAAATGCGGCGTGTTTTGGGGGGTTATCCCGGATTGGGCTACAAATAAGCGAAACAGGGAGGGGATAAAATGACAGAATGACAAAATAGCAAAATGACAGAAGCATTCGTTAATCCGTTAAAGTAGAAATAATAAACAAATAAAAAACTAAACGCACGGCAATTCATAACTCTTAATTATTTTTATTCTTATTTTTGCAGGACTAATAAATCCCGACCAATGAAAAGAAACAGTTACAAACTTGTATGCATGATAATCGCATTATCTGCATTTTTTGCTCAAGGAAACAAGGCGCAAACGCCGGAACAGTTAAAATCGTACCTGCCCGTCGTTCCGGGTTGGACAATTGACAATGAAATTGAAATTTTTAATCCCGACAACTTATTCGATCGAATAAACGGGGCGGCTCCTTTATTTTTAGAGAATAATTTCAGGGAAATGACTTCGATGGAATATAAAAAGGATGGCGATTATATAACCATACAAGCCTACCGGCATGCAACGCCGGAAGACGCTTTTGGGATGTATGCTTCCGAACGTTCGTCCGATCTGGACTTTCTTCCGATTGGCGGGGAAGCGCAGGGGGATGATAAAAACCTTTACTTTTTTTCAGGATGTATTTATGTGAAAATGTGGACAAACAGTAACGACCCTATTGTTGAATCCATACGGGCGGCAGGTAAAAGCCTGGCCGAAAAAATCAGCCCTGACGCCGGCTATCCTTCTATTGTGAATTTATTTCCGAAGGAAGGCAAACTACCCTATTCCGAAGCCTATGTTACTTCCAGCTATATCGGTCATGAATTTTTGAAATCAGTGTATCATGCCGGCTATGAAAACGCCGGAGGCCAGCTCTTTCAATTATTTGTAATCGATGGCAAATCCAAAGAAGGGGCCCAGGCGATATTAAACGCTTATTTTGCATTTACCAAACAAGATACCGGCTATCAGGAAGGAGCGCTTACCATAAAAGACAGGTATAACGGCGATATTCCCGCTCTTTGGAAGGGACAATATATTATAGGTATCTATAACGAAAATGGCGAATCGATTAACGGGGCTACCGATTTTATAGAAAATCTGGCAAAAAGTTTTTAAACCAATTCGGTTTCATTCTGTCTAAATCAAATTGTAAATTAATCCATTTGACAATTATGAAAGACAAGAATGTAAACAGAAGGGATTTTATACGATTATCTGCAACGGCAGGCGCAGGCGCGCTGCTCATCCCGAATACGGCGTCGGCAGCAACGGTACAACCTGCCACCCGGAAAACGGCCGAGAGCATACCCGTACGCGCATTAGGTAAAACAGGATTACAGATACCCATATTAAGCATGGGCGTTATGCGTGCCGACAACCCCAACATCGTACGTGCCGCCTATGATGCGGGCATTACTCACTTTGACACGGCGCATGGCTATCAAAACGGAAGAAATGAAGAAATGTTAGGCAATTTCTTTAAAGATAAGCCACGGGATTCATTTACAATTGCAACAAAAGGAAAATTTGACTATCCATTAAAAGATACGTTTGAAAAAGATTTCACGGCATTGCTGGAATTAAGTTTGAAACGTCTTCAAATGGATTTTGTAGAGATATTCTATACCCATGCGCTTGACAGAACAGAACATGTTACTGATAAACGCATTATTGATTTATTATTGAAATTTAAAGCCGAAGGTAAAGTCAAAAATATTGGTTTTTCAACGCATGCCAGTAAGCCGGCATTAATTGATGCGGCGATTGAGGCCGGTATTTATGATGTTATCCTGCTAAGCTACAACTTTAAATTAAATAACCTGAAAGAAATGGAGGACGCCATAGCCCGGGGCGTTAAAGCAGGTATTGGCTTTGTGGCTATGAAAACAATGACAGGCGGAGCGGAAGACGCGGAAGGTAAAAACCGGATTAATGGACAGGCATGCCTGAAATGGGCCTGGAAAAATGAAAATATAACCATGGCCATCCCGGGCTTTACTAATTTTGATCTGTTCGACGATTGTATGGCTGCCGTTAGAAATCCACAACTGACAACCAAAGACAGGGAATATCTGGCCATGCTTTGCGGAAAAGAATTGCTTTACTGCCAGCAATGCGGCAAATGTACGGACGAATGCGCCGAACATCTGCCTATCCCCGATCTGATGCGCGCTTATATGTATGCCTATGGGTACAAGAATGCCAGCCTGTCTAAAGAAACATTACTGTCATTAAACATGGCGGATGACGCCTGTAAAAAATGCGAAAAATGTAAAGTGAGTTGTATCTCCGGCTTTAATGTTCCGGAGAAAATTGCCTCTATAACTCCCGTAAGGAGTATTCCTGATGTCTTTCTTACATAATTATATCTCTCTGTTTTAAGAAAAGGCCTGTAATCGTCTGATTGCAGGCCTTTCTTTGTTTACCCTTACCAATATACCATAAACAGGGTATTGCCTCCCATGTTAATCACTTCTACCTTTGCGGCAAATAGAGTGATACATATGTCGAACAGTAAAAAAAACAATTTTACAGGCGAACAAACAAAAGCCATCCATGCCGGCGAGGCGCCGGACACGGCGTCGGGGGCGTCAGCTCCTAATCTGGTTATGTCAACCACTTTTGTGGTCGATACGAATGCCGGTTTTTCTGTTGAAAGTATGGAAGAAAACGATACGTGGGTTTATTCCCGTTGGGGGAATCCTACCGTCCATCAACTGGAAGAAAAACTTGCCGTACTCGAAGATGCGGAAACGGCTGTTGCTTTTGCCAGCGGAATGGGGGCTATCAGCGCATTGCTGTTTCATTTGCTTAAAGCCGGCGATCATGCCGTGATAAGCGATGTGGCTTACGCCGCTCTTTCGGAAATAACCAATGAGATGATTCCCGAATGGGGGATAGAAATTACCAAAGTAGACACTTCAGACCTTGAAGCGGTAAGGAAAGCTGCGCAACCGAATACCCGCCTGATTTATATCGAAACGCCGTGCAACCCGTTGCTTCGCCTGACGGATATTGCGGCGGTTGCCGGGATTGCCCGCCAGTCGGGAGCGAAACTGGCGGTGGATTCAACATTTGCTACGCCGGTCGCTACCAAACCGTTGGAACTGGGCGCCGATTTTGTGATTCATTCGCTTACCAAATACCTTGGGGGGCATGGCGACGCCTTGGGAGGCGTTATTCTTGGTAAAAAGGAAGAGCTTACCCCGTTACGTAAGAAAACGTCTATCCGTTTGGGAGGTTGTTTAAGCCCGTTTAACGCATGGCTTATCATGAGGGGGCTGGCCACTTTCCCAATCCGCATGAGGGTGCACGAGGAAAATGCGTTGCAGGTAGCCGCCTTCCTGGAACAACATCCGGAAATCAAACGGGTGATTTATCCCGGTTTACCCTCGCATCCCCAATATGAACTGGCTAAACGGCAAATGAAAAACTTCTCGGGAATGATTACCTTTCAGATGGAAAACGGCAGGGAACAGGCGGCGCGGTTGGCCGAAAAATTACAAATCATCCACTACGCCGTATCGCTGGGACATCACCGGTCGCTCATCTTCTACCTCAACAGTAAAGATTTACTGGAAACGTCTTTCAAACTCTCTACCCGCGAACAGCTACAATCATGGAACTATTTCGCAGGAGAAGGCCTTTTCCGTTTATCGGTCGGCCTGGAAGACGCGACTGATATTATTTCCGATTTACAACAGGCGCTGGGAGGAAAATAAAGTAGTCTGAGACGTTAAAACAGTATGATAAAAAAGATATTCGGCAGTTTACCTTTTCGCCTGGCGCTCGCATTGTTTGTGGGTATATCCGGCGGACTTGCCGCCAATGCAGGCGTTATGCAAGTTATAGTTACCGTTCAAAATCTGTTGAACGCGATTATCATGTTTACTATTCCGCTCATCATAATCGGATTTATTGCGCCGTCTATTACGCAGCTTGGCAGTAACGCTTCGCGACTATTGGGAGTAGCGCTTTTGCTGGCTTATCTGTCCAGCGTGGGGGCGTCGTTTTTTTCCGTTGCATCGGGTTACGCCATTCTGCCGTATCTGAATATTGTGAGCGACGCAGGCGAAGGGCGGGCTTTGCCGGAAGTGATATTCGACCTCCAAATACCGCCCATCATGTCGGTTATGAGCGCTTTGGCGTTTTCGGCGCTTATCGGGATAGCGGCAACCTGGCGCCGGGCCGGGAATATTATTGCCGCTTTGAATGAGTTTCAAGGTATGGTGATACTGATTGTTACGCGGGTAGTCATTCCCGTCTTGCCGTTCTTCATTGCCTGTACGTTTTGTTCGTTGGCTTACGAGGGGTTGATTACACGGCAGTTGCCTGTGTTTCTGGCAGTCATTCTCATCGTCATTGCCGGCCATTATACATGGATGACATTGCTGTACTCGCTGGCTGCCGCGTATTCAAAGAAGAATCCCTTTCGCGTGTTGCGTCATTATGGCCCGGCTTATCTGACGGCTGTCGGCACGATGTCGTCGGCTGCAACCTTGCCTGTATCGCTCGAATGTGCACGAAAATCAGACGTCTTGCGCCGCGATATGATAGACTTCGGTATCCCGTTGTTTGCCAACATACACTTGTGCGGGTCGGTACTTACGGAAACGTTTTTTGTGATGACTGTTTCACTGACGCTTTACGGGAGCCTGCCGCCGCTGTCGTCTCTCATTTTGTTCAGCCTGTTGCTGGGCGTCTTTGCCATTGGCGCTCCGGGCGTTCCGGGCGGTACGGTGATGGCGTCGCTGGGTTTGATCGTAAGCGTACTTGGGTTCGACGCCGCAGGTACGGCGCTGATGCTGACTATCTTTGCCCTGCAAGACAGCTTCGGCACGGCTTGCAACGTAACAAGCGACGGGGCATTAACGCTTATTATCAGCGAATACCGTAGTCGTATGGAAAACAAAAATATACCATAAATATGGTATTGCGGCAATATCCGGGACACTTTATCTTTGTACAAAATTTAAAAAGAAACAACATGAGCCTGCATCGTTTTTATATGTGTATGATGTGTAACTTCCGAAACCGGACAGCGTATAATTTGTGTGCATAAAACAGGAAAAGATAAACGCACAAAAGGCTGTCCGAAAGAAAACGGGCAGCTTTTTTATTTAACAGGAAAATAAAACAATACTAATTAAATTAAAATGATAAACATTATGAACCGGAAAGTAAAAACAGCAAGTTTGGTTATACTGATTGCCATCAGCAGTTTCGTAAATACGCAGATAACAAATGCAACCGATAATCCTGCACAGCAGGAAGCCGTTTATATTAAAGGCGTCCGATTTGTAGACGCTTTGCTGGAAAAATGGATTACCGAGTATTCAAAGACGCATCCCGGCGTATCGCTGTCTATCGCCGGCAAGGATACGCACGAACATTCAATTGAAGTTATACCGTCCGGAATACGGGACGACGATGCTTTGCCGGCGACGGCAACGGCCATCTCTTTCGGAAAGTATGCCGTTCTGCCGATTGCAGGGAAAGACAACGCACTGCCGGATGAACTCAAAAAGAAGAAGTTGAATGAAAAGCGAATCAAGGAATTGTTCTTTGAGAAAGACTACCTTGCCGAAGACGGCGAACCGGGCAAAAAGGAAAAATACGACGCTACGGTTTACTCAAGCAACAGCTCTTATTCGGTATCCCATTCTTTTGCCGGGCATTTCGGATATGAGGCAAGCAGCCTGAAAGGTAAAAAGATTGCCGGCGATGATATTTACCTGAACAATGCCGTGAAAAAAGACGTCAAAGGTGTTAGCTTTAACAATTTAAACTATATTTTCAATCTCGAATCGCGGCAATTGAACGAGGGTATCGCGCTGCTTCCCTTAGACGTAAAAAAAGAATATGCCGAAGCGCTGAACGTGCAAAATCTGGATGAAACCATCGCGCTGCTGGAAAATAAAAGCATCGACCTGATACCGGTAGAAGAACTGACATTTGTATTGCCCGAAAAAGTAAACCCGGCAACGCTTCAGTTCCTGGAATGGGCGCTTTCGGAAGGGCAGGATTATATCAATCCTTTCGGTTTCCTCCGGCTGGATACTAAAACAATCGCCCAGCAGCAAAAGAAAATATCCGTACTGGAAACAAAGTTATTGGCGCATAAATAAATCATAACTGTCAACGAAAAGCGCCTTCCGCACCGCTCGGCTAACCGGATAAGGCCGTAGAAGCGGTTTGCCCGATTTACAACCTGTTCATCTCGGAACAGAAAATCGAAGGACGTATCGTACACGAGAATCCCGGCAACTATCGTATTCATCCGCAACCTTACGGGTTATATAAAGATTGAAACAAACATGACAAAATCGAAAACCCCGGCATTTACTTAAAAAACAAACTAAGTTATAGAAAGAATAATGAAAAAGACGGTCTTATTTTTTTGCCTCGTCATGGTAGCTTCTTCCCTTGTTCATGCACAAAGGAAGAGTAAAAAGAATCCGCCCGATAATGCGGCCATTGCGTATCTCGACCGCTCGTTCGATACGTACGACCGGTTGCAGAAACAGATATGGAGCCATCCCGAGCTTGGTTTTCTTGAAACGCTGAGTTCGGCGGCGCACCAGCAGCATCTCAGGGAGAATGGCTTTGCGGTGGAGGCCGGCGTGGCGGGGATGCCTACGGCTTATGTGGCGACTTACGGGAAGGGGGCGCCGGTTATCGGGATACTTGCCGAGTTCGACGCCCTTCCCGGCCTCTCGCAGGATACGGTTCCTTACCGCAAGCCGCTGACAGAGGGCGGAAACGGGCATGCCTGCGGGCATAACGTATTCGGCGCAGGCTCGATAGCGGGCGCCATCGCCGTAAAGCAATGGCTCGATGCGAATCACCGCGAAGGGACGATCAGGGTGTTCGGAACGCCGGCCGAAGAAGGTGGAGGCGGAAAGGTTTATATGGTGCGCGAAGGGCTTTTCGAGGGCACGGACATTGTACTCGACTGGCATCCGGGAACGGGAAACGCCGTGAGCACAGGCACGGGCACGGCTATCCGGATGACAGACTATACCTTCCGCGGCGTGGCGGCTCATGCGGCCGGTTCACCGGATAAGGGGCGTTCGGCGCTCGACGGGGTAGAGGCGTTCAATTATATGGTTAATCTGCTGCGCGAACATGTGCCTGTTTCTTCGCGCATCCATTACGTCATTGTCAATGGCGGCGAAGCGCCGAACGTGGTTCCCGATTATGCCAGGGCGTCGTATTATATCCGCAGCCCGCAGCGCGAAACGCTGGAAAAGCTCACGGAATGGATCGGGCAGGCGGCCGAAGGCGCGGCAAAGGGTACGCAGACCGCCGTTTCGCACGAAATAATAGCCGGCTTTTACGAATTGCTCGGCAACCGCCGGCTTCAGGAGCTTGTTCAGCAGAAACTTGAACTTACGGGCGGCGTAATCTACGACGAGCGGGAACAGGCCTTTGCCCGCGAAATCGTAAAGGGATTGAACCTGAGCGATACCATCCTTGCCGGCGCAGCCCGCGTACAGCCTTTGCGCGAGCCATCTGCGCAGGGCGGCGGTTCGACCGACGTGGGCGACGTGAGCTGGAACGTCCCGACCGTTAGTTTCAACACCGCCGTATTTATACCCGGAAGCGCCGGGCACAGTTGGCAAAACGCAGCGGCAGCCGGAACTACCATCGGCACGAAAGGCCTGATCAATGCCGCCAAAGTATTTGCCCTTACGGCCATCGATCTTTATTCAAACCCCCAAATCATACAGGAAGCCCGGCAGGAATTTGAAAAGAAAAGAGGAGCTGATTTTCAATACGTTCCGCTACTCGGCAACCGCCAGCCGGCGCTGGATTACAGGGTAAAGAAATAGTCCCGATGCCGCGCGACATCGAACGATTTCCACACGGCATCGGATGATTTCCACGCGGCATCGAACGATTTCCACGCGGCATCGAACGATTTCCACGCGGCATCGAACGATTTCCACGCGGCATCGGATGATTTCCACGCGGCATCGGGCAGCTTTCGCGCGGCATCGGGCGGTTTCCGCGCAGCATCGGGCAGTTTCCGCGCGGCATCGGGCAGTTTCCGCGCGGCATCGGGCGGCTTTCGCGCAGAAAGAGACGGCTCCCGCACGGCAGGGGGTGAAATATCCTGATAAAATGCCGTAACGCTTGCATATCTCCGGCATTTTGTCGAGATTTGTGTTACCCTATACACAGTAGGGATAAAATATCTTTCAAATCGTATTATGTTGAACAAAATCATTCAATATTTCCTGAATAACCGGTTGATAACAATCCTGTTGCTTATCATTCTGCTTGTTTGGGGACTGTCGGTTGCCCCTTTCAACCATCAGGGCGGGTGGTTGCCGCGAGACCCCGTAGCGGTAGACGCCATTCCTGATATTGGGGAAAACCAGCAGATTGTGGCAACCGAATGGATGGGGCGTTCTCCCAAAGATATCCAGGACCAGGTAACGTATCCCCTCACTACCTCCCTGCTCGGAATCCCCGGCGTAAAGGCCATCCGCAGCACATCCATGTTCGGTATGTCTTTCATCTATATTATTTTCCATGACGATGTGGAGTTTTACTGGAGCCGTTCGCGCATCCTTGAAAAGCTTAATTCGCTTCCCCCCGGCACGCTGCCCGAAGGGGTGCAGCCAAGCCTCGGACCCGACGCCACCGCTCTGGGGCAAATCTTCTGGTACACGCTGGAAGGCCGCAACCCCGAAACCGGCGAACCTGCGGGCGGATGGGACCCGGATGAATTACGGACGATACAGGACTTTTATGTCAAATACGCCCTCTCGGCTGCCGAAGGAGTGTCGGAAGTAGCCTCCGCAGGCGGTTTCGTAAAAGAATACCAGGTAGAGATCAATCCGGACGCCATGCGGGCCTTCAACGTATCCATCATGGACGTGATGAACGCCGTACAGAAAAGCAACCTGGACATCGGAGCCGAAACGGTTGAAATAAACAAGGCGGAATACCTGGTGCGGGGCCTGGGGTATATCAAGAACGTAGCAGACCTGGAAGAAGCCGTAATAACCGTGCGCAACGGAGCGCCCGTCAGGATAAAAGACGTGGCGTTTGTCAGCCTGGGCCCGGCAACCCGCCGGGGCGGACTGGATAAGGAAGGCGCCGAAGCGGTGGGCGGCGTAGTAGTGGCCCGCTACGGCTCCAACCCGATGCAGGTAATAAACAATGTGAAAGACAAAATCGGCGAGATGGAAGCCGGCCTTCCCCAAAAGACGCTGCCCGGCGGCACGGTATCCAAAGTAACGGTCGTTCCCTTCTACGACAGGTCTCATCTGATACGGGAAACGGTCGGTACGCTCCAGACCGCCCTGTCTCACGAGATACTTATCTGTATAATCGTAGTGATAGTCCTTGTGTTCAATCTCAGGGCCTCGGTCGTTATATCCTCCATATTGCCCATCGCCGTGCTTACTACATTTATTTTGATGCGCTACCTGGGTATCGAAGCCAACATTGTAGCCCTGTCCGGTATCGCCATCGCTATCGGGGTAATGATAGACGTGGGGGTGGTATTCGTAGAAAACATCGTGAGACATCTGGAGGAAGCCTCCGGCAAGGGCGTCTGCAAAGGGGAAGCCCTGGCCGGCCTCATCTATAAAAGCGTAAGCGAAGTATCGGGCGCCCTGTCTACGGCCATGCTTACCACCATTATAAGCTTCCTGCCCGTATTTGCGATGGAAGCGCAGGAGGGAAAACTGTTCAGACCCCTGGCCTGTACCAAAACGTTTGCCCTGCTCTCGGCCTTCCTGCTGGGGATAGCCATGCTGCCTACGCTGGCTTATTACGTTTTTTCATTGCGGATAACCTCCGGGCTTGTTCGCCGGGTGGCCAACGCTGCGCTCATCGCCGGCGGGGTCGTCTTGTATAACGCCGCCGGGATTCTCCCCGCATGGGGCCTGAGCCTGTTCGGATGCAACAATATGTTTGCCCATAAATGGGGGAACCGCAGGATACCCGGATATATTAATGTAGGGATTGCCATTCTTATAGCCGTCTGGTATCTCGCCGCAGAGTGGCTGCCCGCAGGCACGCAGGAAGGCATTGCCGTCAACTTCGTCTTCGTGGCCGGCGCCATTGCCATTATACTGGGCATGCTGTGGCTGCTGGTGATTTACTACGAACGTATCCTGCGCTGGAGCCTCGCCCACCGGTGGAAGTTCATGCTGCTGCCCGCCGCCACGATATTATCGGGCGCCCTTATCTGGATGAATACGGGAGAAGAATTTATGCCCAGTCTGAACGAAGGCTCCTTCCTCCTGATGCCCACCAGCATGCCGCACGCCGGTATCGAACAAAACCTTTCCTACATAGAAGCATTAGACAAGCGCATCTCCGCCATCCCCGAAGTAGAAATCGCCGTAGGAAAGTGGGGGCGCGTCAATTCGGCGCTCGACCCCGCTCCGGCACAGATGTTTGAAAACACAATAAACTACCGCCCCGAATACCTGTTGGACGAGAACGGGCGGCGCAGACGGTTCAAAGTAAACGGCAAAGGCGAGTTCATACTTGCCGGCGGCGCCCTCTACAACCCCCAAAACGGCTTCAGGCTGGTTCCGGCAGACAGCCTCACGCCCGATAAAAACGGCGATTACCTGCGCCGCTGGCGTCCCCATATCAAAACGTCAGGCGATATATGGCAGGAAATCATAAACGTATCGCATATGCCGGGCCTCACCTCCGCGCCGAAATTACAGCCCATCGAAGCCCGCCTCGTGATGCTCTCTACCGGCATGCGCGCCCCGATGGGGCTGAAAGTATCGGGCCCCGACCTCGAATCCATCGAAGAGGGAGGCAAAGCGCTTGAAGCCGCCCTGAAAGACGTGCCGTCCATACTTCCTTCCACCGTATTTTACGACCGCGCAGTGGGAGCGCCATACATTGAGATTACATTAAACCGCCACGATATGGCGCGTTACGGCATAACCGTAGCCGACCTGCAGGAAGTAATCGGCGCCGCCGTGGGAGGCATGCCGCTGACCACAACGGTAGAGGGGCGCGAACGTTTCCCCGTACGCCTCAGGTATCCCCGCGAGCTAAGGGAAAACCCCGAAGCATTATCCGGGCTGATCATCCCCACTGCCACCGGGGCGCAAATACCGCTCGGCCAGGTAGCCTCCGTCGAATACGCCAAAGGCGCCCAGATGATACAAAGCGAAAACACCTTCCTCCTGGGATATATCATCTTCGATAAAGTGGCAGGCAAAGCCGAGGTAGACGTAGTGAAAGAAGCCGCTAAAGCGCTGAAAGAAAAGATCGGCTCGGGGGAAATCAGCCTGCCGGAAGGGGTCTCTTACAAGTTCGCCGGTAATTACGAACAACAGGAACGGGCAGCCAGGCGCCTGCTTATCGTCATACCCCTGAGCCTGCTTGCCATTCTGCTTATCCTCTATTTCCGGTTCAAGACGGTGACGGCCTCGCTGATCCATTTCTCCGGCGTGCTTGTAGCCTTCGCCGGGGGATTCATCCTGCTATGGCTGTATGGCGAACCCTGGTTTATGAACTTCACGGCAGGAGGCGTCAACGTGCGGGATATGTTCCAGATGCATCCCGTCAACCTGAGCATAGCCGTATGGGTAGGATTCATCGCCCTGTTCGGCATTGCAACCAACGACGGAGTGCTGATGGGAACTTACATACACGACGCCTTCCTTGAAAGAACGCCGCACACCGGGGAAGATATCCGCGAAGCCGTAGTCCATGCCGGGCTGAAGCGGGTGCGCCCGGCTGCCATGACCACCGCCACCGCCCTGATAGCCCTGCTGCCCGTACTCACCTCTACCGGAAAAGGCGCCGACGTCATGATTCCGATGGCTATCCCCACGTTCGGGGGGATGCTTATCCAGTCGATGACGATGTTTGTCGTCCCCGTATTCCAGTGCTGGTGGAGAGAATGGGCCATCAGGAAACGCGGAAGTATAAAAGAATAAAAAAACAGAAAAAGGCAAGGTTATGAAGCAACATACATCCAACTGTCTAATCGTATTCGCAGCGATGATACTGACGTCTGCCACAGCCGCCTGTGGACAGGAAACAGACTCGCTCAGCCGCTACCTTCAGGCAGCCGCTCAAAACAATCCGGGGCTTAAAGCCGGCTTCCTGGCGTATAAAGCCGCCCTGCAAAAAATACCGCAAGCCGGAGCCTGGCAAGACCCCGAACTCGAAATGGGTCTGTTCCTCAAGCCCATGGATATTATAGGAGGACGGCAGGCAGGCGAGTTCAGACTGATGCAGATGTTCCCCTGGTTCGGCGTTAAAAAGGCGGCGCAGACAGAAGCCATGCATATGGCCCAAATGGCTTACGAACAATTCAGGGAAACAAGAGACAATCTCTATCTGGACGTCTATACCCGGTGGTATACCCTGTGCAGCCTGCAACAACAATTGATGAACAACCGGGCGAATAAAGCCCTGCTCGCCCAACTGGAAGAACTGGCCATCCGCAGATTTGTTTCCCCCCCCGCAAGCTCGCCGGCCGGATACGCTCTCCCCTCCCCTCTTCCCGTAGCGAAGAGCAGCCCCGAAACGCCCGCTTCCGGAGGCGGTATGGCCGGAATGGGGGGAATGGGAGGAAGCGGCGCGGCTCCCGGAATGTCTTCGGAAGGAAAAATGGCCTCTATGGAAAGCTCCGGAGGAGGCATGGCCGACGTGCTGCGCATACAAATAGAGATGGTAGAGACAGACAGTGCGATTGAAAGCCTGCTTTCGGAAATACAGGCGGAAAAAGCCGGCTTCAATGCCTTGCTGAACCGCCCGCCAGGCAGCGAAGTGCAAATACCGGAATCTTTCGGACAAACTCCTTTCCTTCTGGACGAAGCCTCGGCCATGAACCAGATAGAGAACCAAAACCCCATGCTGGGCATGATAAACGAAGAAGGCCTGGCCTATAAAGCAAAAGCCGAAATGGACAGGAAAATGAGTTACCCGATGCTCGGCGTTGGCCTGCAATATATGCTTATAAAGAAAACCGGCGACCCGATGTTCGGCATGAACGATATGAACGGCAAAGACATGGTCATGCCGATGATATCGGTAAGCATCCCCTTATACCGCAACAAATACAAAGCGCAACAGCGCGAAAACAACCTGTGGCAGCAGGCAAGCCGGGAAAAATACGATAACGCCCGCAACGCCCTGGCGTCGGAATTATACAAAACCAAACACCTGCTCGACGACGCCGCGCGGAAAGCCGCCCTGTACACAAAACAGGAGGAACTGGCAAAAACCGCCTGCAACCTGATCGTACAAGAGTTTGTAGCCGGCAAAACCGACCTGGCCGGCGTTATTCAGGTACAAAGGCAATTACTCGGCTACCGGTTGAAAAAAGCGGAAGCCATAGCCGCTTACAACATAATGGTAGCCTCCATTCATAAATTAATCTCATTTAAAAAAGACACGGAACAATAAAACGTACACAGTATGGATACGAATAAAATAAAACAACTGTTCAATCGCTGTGCCGGGTACGGGCTTATCCTGATGGCAGGGCTTTTGCTCGGATGGCTGCTCTTCTCGGAAGACGCAGGCAGCGTATCGCATGAAAGCCATTCGCATGAAATGCCTGCCGCCGAAAACGCAACGCAACGATGGACCTGCTCGATGCATCCTCAGATAAAGACGGACAAACCCGGTAAATGCCCCATCTGCGGCATGGACCTCATCCCGCTGGCCACAACAGGCACGCACGCCGGCGCCATCCCCCCGGATGCCATCCAAATGTCTAAGGAAGCGACGGCATTAGCCAATATACAAACCACCGTCGTCAGCAGGCAAAACCCGGTAAAGGAAATACGGCTCTACGGAACCGTGAGGGCAGACGAACGCCTGTCTCAATCTCAAACGTCGCATCTAAACGGACGTATAGAGAAACTCTTCGTAAATTTTACCGGAGAGCGCGTGCAGCAGGGACAAACCATCGTTACGATCTACTCGCCCGAACTGTTAAGCGCCCAGCAGGAATTATTCGAAGCAGCCGGGATGCAATCCGCACACCCCGCGCTACTGCAAGCGGCAAGGGAAAAGCTAAGGCTATGGAAACTTACCGGCGAACAGATTGCCGAAATAGAGCAGTCGGGCGCCGTTTCGCCTTATGTGGATATAAAAGCGACGACGAGCGGCGTCGTAGTCAGTAAGAAAGTAAACGAGGGCGATTATATCAACCAGGGAACCGTGCTTTTCGATATTGCCGATTTCTCCCGGGTATGGATTATGTTCGACGCATACGAATCCGACCTCCCGTTTCTAAACGTTGGCGACAAGCTGGAATATACTCTCCGGGCGCTACCGGGGAAAACGTTTGCAGGAAGCATCTCTTTTATCAATCCGATAGTAGACCCGGTAACGCGCACGGTAAAAGTACGCGTTGAAACAGCCAATCCCGGCAGCCGGGTAAAACCGGACCTGTATGCCGGCGCCATCGTCCGCTCGCCTCTCAAACAGTATGCCGGTCAACTTGTGATACCCAAATCCGCCGTACTTTGGACAGGCAAACGCTCCATCGTCTACGTAAAGCAACCCCATACGGAAACCCCGGCATTCAGGCTCCGGCAAATAGAGTTGGGGCCTTCCCTGGAGGATTCCTGCGTTATCGTATCAGGCATAGAAGAGGGAGACGAGATAGTAACCAACGGCGCTTTCACAGTAGACGCCAGCGCCCAGCTCGAAGGTAAGCCCAGTATGATGAACGACGAAACCCTGCATCCGGCAACAGGGCGCGAAAGCCATGCCCTGATCAACGTACAGGGCCTCTGCGAAATGTGCAAAGACCGTATAGAAGAAACCGCCAAAGCCGTAAGCGGCGTAATATCGGCTATCTGGGATCAACAGTCGAAACAACTGCATCTAAACTTCAACCCAGCCGCTACCTCTATCGACGCCATCGGCAAAGCGGTAGCCAAAGCAGGGCACGACAACGAAAAATACAAAGCAGACGACAAGACGTATAACGCCCTGCCGGAATGTTGTAAATACAGAGAGTAAATTTTCACTCGGACAAACATACGTTTCACCATTTAAAAAATATTTCAAAAATGAAAAGAATACTGTTTTTAACGGCGCTCATTGCAGGCTTGTCAACCGGAAGCGTTCCGGCGCAAGACAAAACCAAAGACGCAAACGCAACCCTCACCGTTCAGGGCCTCTGCGGCATGTGTAAATCCCGCATCGAAAAAGCCGCCAAAGCCGTAAAAGGCGTCTCAACGGCAAACTGGGATAAAGAGAATAAAGAACTCCGCCTGAACTTCGACCCTGCACAAACGAACCCTGGCGCTGTCAGTAAAGCCGTTGCCAAAGCAGGGCACGACACGGATAAAGACAAGGCAAACCAGGCCGTATATGATGCGTTACCCGGCTGCTGCAAGTACAGGTGACGGCGTTAAATATCCGGATGCTTCAAAAGATTGAAATACCATTCTTTATGGCGTCCTGGTATTTATCTTTATCAAAAGAATACAAAGCGGATGATTTCTGCCCCCATTTTTTATACACTTCATCTGATTTGTAAACCAGGCCGGTGGATAATATCTTTCGCTGAAAGTTCCGCCGGTCTAATTTCGTATCAAGCAAGGTCTCATAAATGATCCGTAGCTGGGTAAGGGTGAATTTTTCCGGTAATAATTCATATCCTATGGGAATACTGTTCAGTTGGCTGCGTATGGTAGCGATAGCCTTATCTATTATATGATTATGATCGGTATAGAGAGGAGGGATATGATCCAGACCGAACCAGGCTACTTCTTCGTCCATAGCCGAATGTGCCTCTACTTTCCCATATTCTACAAAAGCATAGTAGCCTATACTGAAAAAACGCTGTAAAAACCATTTGCTCACACCTTCGTCGTCTTTACTGAAGCCTTGCCTTATCAGCATGTCTTCGTTCTCGTCCATATTCGTCCGGTTTACGTCGCCAAACAAATAAAACTGGCGTAGATACACATCCGATAAGCCCGTCCGGTTTACAAGCGTCCGCGTAGCGGCAGCATCTACATGCTCGTCTTTGTAAATAAAACCTCCCGGCAGCATCCATTTGGTATACCTCGAAAACTTATTCAATAACACTTTCAAACGGCCTTCATGGAATCCAAATATGACACAATCCAACGATATACCGGGGCAATAATCGTTTGCGTCGGCTAAAGTCATACTCCTTGTTATTAGATTTGACATATTTTAATGTTATAAATAATACAAACTACACAAAGTTAAATAAAACGATCGTATATTTGCGTCATAGCGACACATTATTTGCTATTGAAAGCTCGTTTGCTAACTTTATAATTGCTGTATATGAAAAAAAGGTGTTTAATTTTTGCGACCGTTTTAATCGCTACTACTATAGTATCAGGGCAAGAATCCGTACCGTTTATAATTATTGAAAACCCGGGTGGCGCTACATTAGGGTATTCTCCCGCATCAGGAATAAAAATCATCACAAAAGATAAGCTTGCGTTCAAAGATCTGAATAAGAATGGAAAATTAGATCCCTACGAAGATTGGCGCCTGCCTGCAGAAACCCGGGCTATGGATTTAGCTGAACGAATGAGCGTGGAGCAAATCGCCGGTTTGATGCTTTACAGCGCCCATCAGGCTATACCCGCCCCGCCTGCCGGACTCGGCGGCGGAACTTACAACGGGAAACCTTTACAGGAAAGCGGAGCGAACCTCTGGGACTTAACCGACGCCCAAAAGAAGTTCCTGAAAGAAGATAACCTGCGCCATGTATTAATAACAACCGTTCAACATCCGGAAGCAGCAGCCAAATGGAACAACGCCATGCAAGCCTACGTAGAAGGATCAGGCTTGGGAATACCGGGGAATACCAGTTCAGACCCGAGGCATTCGGCCAATAGCAATGCCGAATTTAACGCCGGAGCCGGAGGAGCCATCTCATTATGGCCGCGCGAATTAGGATTAGCCGCTTCTTTCGATCCCGGATTAATCAGAACGTTCGGCCAAATTGCCTCAGCCGAATACCGCGCTTTAGGAATTACCACCGCCCTTTCTCCCCAGATTGATTTAGGAAGCGAGCCCCGTTGGTATCGCATCTCCATGACCTTCGGCGAAGGTTCGCAATTAGTAACCGATATAGCCCGCGCCTATGTAGATGGATTCCAAACGTCTGAAGGTACGTACGAAATTAAAGACGGTTGGGGATTCCATAGCGTGAACGCAATGGTTAAGCATTGGCCGGGCGGCGGGCCGGAAGAAGGCGGACGGGACGGGCATTGGGCATTCGGTAAGTTTGCCGTTTACCCGGGAAGTAATTTCGACGAACACCTGAAGCCATTTGCCGAAGGCGCTTTTAAACTGAATGGAAAAACAAAAGAAGCCTCAGCCGTTATGCCTTATTATACGATTTCTTACAACCAGGCGACGGATGGAACCAATTACGGCAACGGATTCAGCCGGTACGTCATAACCGATTTATTAAGAAACCAATATAATTACGACGGCGTAGTATGTACCGATTGGGGCGTCACCGCAGACGAAGGGGCTACTCCCGACCTGTTTGCCGGAAAGCCCTGGGGAGTAGAAAGCCTGTCCATTGCAGAAAGGCATTACCGGGTAATACAGGCCGGCGCAGACCAATTCGGAGGCAATAATGATAAAGGCCCTGTGATCGAAGCCTATCGGATGGGCGTAAAAGAGCTGGGTAAATCAGCTATGCGGAAACGTTTTGAGCAATCGGCCGTCAGGTTACTAAAGAACATTTTCCGTTTAGGCTTATTTGAAAACCCGTATCTCGACCCGCAGGAAACAACCCGAATCGTAGGGAACCCGGAATTTATGAAAGCCGGGTATGAAGCGCAACTGAAATCCATTGTTTTGCTAAAGAATAAAGAAAAAACCTTGCCTGTTACTCAAAAGCAAACGGTATTCATCCCCAAAATATACAAACCTGCCAGCCGGAACTGGTGGGGAATATGGACAGAACCTACCCTGGATTATCCTGTAAATATAGAAACCGTAAAAAGATATTATAATGTAACAACCCAGCCGGATCAAGCAGACTTCGCCCTTGTTTTCGTATCAAGCCCGCAGAGTGAGAACGGAGGATATTCCCTTTCGGACAGAAAAAAAGGAGGAAACGGATATGTACCCATTTCGCTTCAATACAGCCCCTACACGGCAACGGAAGCCCGCGAGCACAGCATAGCCGCCGGAGACCCTGTTGTCGACCCAACGGTTACAGACCGTAGCTATAAAAACAAATCAACAAGGACGGCGAATGCCAACGACCTGGATGTGTTGTTAAAAACAAAAGAGATGATGACGGACAAACCGGTCATTGCCATTGTAGACGTATCCAATCCGATGCTGTTTAATGAGTTTGAGAAAGATATGAGCGCTATTATTGTCCATTTCGGAAGCACGACGCAGGCCATCCTCGATATCGTTTCCGGTAAACATGAACCATCCGGATTATTGCCTTTCCAGATGCCGGCAACGATGGCTACCGTAGAATTGCAAGATGAAGACGTTTCTTATGATTTGGAATGTCATAAAGACGCTGAAGGACATATATATGATTTCGGTTATGGATTAAACTGGCAAGGCGTCATCAAGGATGCGCGCACTGCCAGATACAAACCGGCCCGGTAATTTATTTATTATTTAGTGTTTACCTGTTTTTTGGGTTTTTCTTATTTTTGGGTTTTTCTCACGCAGGGGCTTTTCAGATATTAGCGCCTGATAAAGAAAGGAGGGTCTCCCCTCCTTTCGCTTTTATGGTTCGATTTGTTTTTCAGAGCTTCTGCTTCATTAACCTGACATCCAAATCGGCTTTCCCGTCTATCGCTTTTACAAATTCTTTAAAATGGCCTGTTTCATTATGTATATTAATAGCATCCTGAGACTTCCAGAGTTCTATGATAGTGAATTTTAACGGATCGGACGTATCCACATACAAATCATACGATATATTCCCTGCTTCCCGGCGGGTACCTTCCACCACCTTTTCAAAAGCTTTCATTAACTCGTCTTTATATTCGGCTTTTGTTGTTACATGGGCAATAATCAATAATTCGTCGCCGCTTTTCATTTCTTTCGCCGCTAACGACGAGAGTAAAAACAAACCGATAATAGCAAACAACATTCTTGAACTAAACAACTTCTTCATAACATTATGTTTTTGTGAGACAATAAACTATTAAAAAAGCAAAGATATGGTATTCTATTTAACAAAAAGACACTGCCGGATAATTATTTTGTATTTTTGTACCCCTTATGACAAAAAACAGAACACAACAGGCAAGCGGAACAACTTTCCGTATTTTAGTATCCCTCAGCGTTATCCATTGTATGAATGACGCTCTTCAATCGGTTGTTTCAGCATCTTATCCGATTATTAAAGACGACCTCTTTCTGAGTTTCGGGCAAATTGGAATTATTACATTGGTCTATCAACTGGCCGCCTCGGTTTTTCAGCCGTTTGTCGGGCTTTTCTTTGATAAACGGCCGTCGCCATGGTCGTTGCCTATGGGAATGGCTGTTACGCTTGCCGGATTGCTTTTCTTAGGATTCTCTTCTACTTTTTATGGGGTAATATGTTCCGTCTCCCTCATAGGCATAGGGTCGTCTACGCTTCACCCCGAGGCTTCCCGGCTTACATCGCTGGCTTCCGGCGGTAAACGGGGGTTTGCCCAATCCCTTTTTCAGGTAGGCGGAAACCTGGGAAGCGCTTCAGGTCCTTTAATGGCCGCTCTGCTTGTCGCTCCTTACGGACGGCAACATATCGGTTATTTTTCGATCATCGCATTCATCGCTATCCTGGTTATGACGCCTGTTTCGCTCTGGTATAGAAAATGGTTGTTATACCATATGAAGAAAAACGAAAGAAAGAAAAGCCATTTGCAAGCGCCTTTGCCATTGAATAAAACCATCTTTTCTATCAGTATCCTGCTTGTATTAATATTTTCCAAATATGCTTATATGGCAAGTTTAACAAGCTATTATACATTTTATCTGATAGAAAAATTTAATGTCACCGTGCAATATTCCCAGATACTTTTATTTGTATTTCTGCTGGCTACAGCTATCGGCACAATGATTGGAGGGCCTGTAGGCGACAGAATTGGACGGAAATATGTTATCTGGGCGTCTATATTGGGGGCAGCGCCTTTTGCTTTGTTAATGCCTCACGCCAATTTGCTTTGGACGGTTGTTTTCAGTTTTCTCACCGGGTTGGCGCTTTCCTCTGCTTTTCCCGCCATACTGGTTTATGCACAAGAATTGCTTCCGTATAAATTAGGATTAATCTCCGGATTATTTTTCGGATTCGCTTTCGGCGTAGCCGGCATTGCTTCCGCCATACTTGGAAAAATGGCCGATTCATATGGCATAGAATCCGTTTACAAGGCCTGCTCTTATATGTTACTCTTAGGGCTTGCCACCTGGTTATTACCCGATTTAAAGAAAACGGCGAATCGCTAAATCAAAACGACAGTCTCATTACGAAGCGGATACCGTTTTTCCGGATGTTGGGATTATCCCGGTATGCGAGGCGCCGGACGTAATCCAGGCGAAGGAAAGAAAATATGTTCTCGATACCGGTTCCTAATTCCATATAGGGATCTTTTCCCATTGGGCAGGAGCCTTCGGGGAATAGATAAGCTCCGGAGTTTCCTTTGAAGGGGTTGTTTTTGTCTGTCAGGTTACCATATAATCCGCGGAATGTGATCACTTCCCTTAGTTTTAGTTTCTTTATCAATGGCAGGCGGTTGAAGAGGGCGCCGTTCATAAAATAAGTAACGTCCCACGAAGCGTATTCGTCGTTGATAAATTCTATGGCATTCATTAAATTGTACGATTCCGGCTGCACCGTATAGGAAAGGTTGGCATTCGGCAGGATAAGCATGGGGTACGGGGCTTTGCTCCATACTTTACCGGCTTTGGCAATAACGTCGATGTATCCGAAAGACACAGGCGTCCAGAAACGGTATTGTATGCCGAAATCCGTCCGGTTGTACGAATAATCGGAACCTAAGAAACCTTTCCCGGCAGCGGTATGGCTGAGTGTAAATATCGGGGCGTCCAATGTTATGGGGTAACGGTGATTGCGCGTTTGATAGAATTTCTCGTTGGGGGCGTACCGTAGCTTTAGTTCCAATTCACTCATCATATAGCTTTTAAGCGGCGTAATACTGCCGTCGGACTCTATGCGGCTGAACACGGCGTATTGGGTAGCATACTCGCTCTTGTTGCGAACGCTCGCTCCGAAGCCGAAACCGCTATAACTTTCATTATAATAGGCCAGTTCGGCAGACCGCAGGTAAGTAGCCCTGTCGTCTTTCCGGCGTTTCCAGGCAAGGAATACGTTGTCTTTGCTGGTGTACATGTATTGCTGGCCGATCTGATTGATATCATACGAGAGTCGGGTGCGGAGGGAATGTATGGGGAACTCTTTCCGGTAATCGGTTTTGTCGTGAAATGAATATTCGGCAATCAAATCGTATTTCAGTTTCCCGTCTTTCGTACCATAGGCTGCCAGGCCGTCTAAGAAAAGGCGTTTACTGAAATGAGTCGTTGTTGTTCCTCCCAGGCGGAAGCGGGCGCCTTCGATAGCGTTGCCGCTAATAAATGTATTCGCAGGGCCAAATTCAAACTTGTTCTTCAACGGGTCCGGGCTGGTAGCGATATAACCGTTCACAAACAGGGAGACGACTTTCTCCGTTACATAAAAGAGCGGGACTTCGCGCAAACGGATCATTAGCTTCTCTACCGTATCAGGATTCCGTTTCCGCCCTTCCTGCGGACGGTTCTCATCCCAGAATGTATCCGGTTTCTTAAAAGCGTCGGGCAGCGTTGTAACGGGCGCCGGCTCTTTAAATATCGCCAGGCTTGCCGGTTCGTCAAAAGAATGATTCGAATAGATATTCAGACGGCGGGCATACATCCCTTTCGACTTCTCGTTTACTTTGAAATTGACCTCTATATCATCTCTCAGGATGATGCGCGTACCGTCTTCTTTCCGGTCGTACGTTTGGTCTATCACCATACGGCTTACGAAGTTGAGGTTAATATCTTTCGGCACATTCAGGATGGCGCGCTGTACAAAGCAGGCCGAGTCTGTCGTTATAAACAGATGTCCTGTAAAACCAAACGATTCGGAGTTAAACGGTACGAAGCCTAAATCGACACATGGCCGGCTGTTAATTTCTATCGTATCCAATAAATAATATTTGTAAAAGGCAGGCCCTGACGTAGACATAGGACTTACGAAATGTTGCAGGAACAACGAAATATCGTTCTGAAAAATATCTACTTCCTTAAATATCTCATTCAGTATTTGCCGGATACCCTCGCGGGAGAATATTTCGTCTACCCCGGCAGACTTTTGGGCGCTTATCAGACGCTTTTCCGAGCGGGGTTCTTTCCGGCAGTAAACCGTTTCAAACAGTTCTTTCTCCGAGACAGGCAGAATTGTTGTCCCGGCGTCGAGCGTATCGACAAATTCCGATAAGAAATCAAAACGCCCTGCCTTACCGTCTTTCCGGGGTTTCCGTTCAAATTCGTTCAGGGCAAAAACCATCTTTTCGTATCGGTCGCAGGTAAAGTAATCATGGTTACGGGGGTCGTTGCGGCTACGCATATCAATGGCGTTTTGGATAAAAGTAACGGCAGGATTGTCTTTCCTTGCATATCGTTCCTTTCCCGGCTTGACTGTTACTTCCGGGAGATTGATAGCAGAAGGAGCCAGTTCGATTTTTAAATTGCTGGTACGCCCAAGGTTTACGGTAATCTTTTTTTCCGTATATCCCAAATACGATACCAGCAGGGTATGCGCTTTTGATGTGGCAGACAGGTTAAAACTGCCATTCAGGCCGGTAGTAGTCCCAATCGTAGTCCCTTCCAATACAAGAGATACATAAGGCAACGTTTCACCGGTAACCGAATCGGTAACCGTACCTTTAATAATGGTATTCTGGCTATTGCCTATCCATGCAATACATGCGAAAAAGAAAACAAGAACAGATTTCATACAGTAAGCAGTCAAAGGAGTCAAGCGGTTAAGAACTCTTTCATTCTTCAACTCCTTTTAATTAAGCTACAAAAGTACATAAACTTTTAAACGCAGCATAATGCCCAATCGCATGAAAGCTGTTCTAAAAGCAGTTAAAGAGTTATACTGCGCGCGGGATGGTTTGGCGCATCCCGTATCCTTTTGGCCTTCCCCGGGCGACGCCTCTCCAAACCTGCGGCTTCCTTTTTTCTCCGGAAAAATGAAAAATCCATGGGTGTA
>JAITRG010000123.1 GCA_031288515.1 Tannerellaceae bacterium | reverse complement strand
AAGTCGGTTCAAAGAAAAATACAATCTGCCAGGAAAGCGAATGGGCAAACAAAAAGCCTTGATAGCCATTGCTTGAAAATTAGTTCTTATTATTTGGAATGTTCTCTCCAAAAAAGAAGTCTGTAACCCTTTATTGGGACATAGACCTCGTTTGGCGAGCTAACATACGCCGCTGTCTATTTTTATGACAACGTTCAGGACAGGCTCCATATCCTTATCTTTGTGGCGGTATGACCCCGTGTTTGCAAACTGATTCAAGAACCTGTCCCGATGCGAAAGCCAGTATGAGTTAACAACTCGAAGAGGAAAGTGATAAAATTATAAAAAATGAGGATGGGAAATACTTCTCTTCCCATAATAGCTATGCTCAAAAAAGATCAGTTATCGCTATTTTATAACGATTTTAGCAGAATAGCAACATCGTATGGGGAGATTTGTGGAGGAAAGAATAGTGAAAATGAGAAATAGTTGAAAATAAATTTGGAATTTAACACAGTATCTGCTTTCAGCCGGGAAAATAACTTTGCCGTTCATGTAAAAGGCATTATTTTTGTTGTCTATAAGAAAAAAAACGGCTGATGAAAAAAGTTTTCTATTTACTTGTCTTATCTGTATTTGTTTTTTCGCTCTCTGCACAAATAAAACTTAGCGAGGAGGCGCGAATTAGTATTCTTACTTGCTCGCCTTCGGAAGAAGCGGTGTATACTGTATATGGCCATACAGCTATCCGGGTATATGACCCTGATAATGAAATCAATGCGGTGTTTAATTATGGTCTATTTGATTTCGGCAAATCGAATTTTATATATCGTTTTGCTAAGGGTGAAACAGATTATAAATTAGGCGTTTCCTTTTTTGACTATTTTTTAGCCGAATACCAAATGCGGGGAAGTGGCGTTACCGAACAGGTATTAAATTTACTTCCGGATGAAAAACAACGGATGTGGGAAGCATTAGTAATCAATGCCCAGCCGGAAAATGCTATTTACCGTTACAACTTTTTCTTTGACAATTGCGCCACTCGTCCGGTTGCCATGGTTGAGCGGTGTGTAGATGGTCAAATCATCTATAATCATGAAGCCAAACCTCAAACGTTTCGCCGGTTGATCAATCATTGTATGCGGAATAAGTCGTGGATGATCTTTGGAACGGAACTGGCATTGGGTAGCCCTACTGACAGGATTGCAACGCCGCATGAGGAGTTGTTTCTCCCCTTGTATCTGGAAAAGGCTTTCGACAGGGCTACGATTCAAAACCCTGACGGTTCGGAACGCAAACTTGTATCGGAAACAACTATATTAGCGAAAGAAGTACAAGAGGAAATGGAAATAAGCTTTTTTACGCCGTTGGTTTGTTGTTTAGTTCTATTTTTGCTGATACTGTTGTCTACTATCTATGAATGGCGAACGAAACGATATTTTCGGCTGATAGACAGTACACTGTTTTTTATTGCCGGGCTTGCGGGGGTTGTACTTTTCTTTTTGGCTTTTGTTTCGGTACATCCGGCGACCTGGCCGAACTGGTTGATCGTCTGGTTACATCCCTTTCATTTAATTGGCGCCATGTTATTTGCGGTAAAAAAGTTAAATAAGGCTGCTTATTACTATCATTTTATTAACTTTGCGCTGCTTTCGTTCATGTTGTTGGGCTGGTATTTTATTCCGCAGCAACTGAACACGGCATTTATCTTTCTGACGTTAACCCTTTGGGTACGTTCGGCATTCGGATTGGTTGCCGGCAAACGGCAGGTTATAAATTAATGTATAAAGAGAATAAATGAGAAAAATCCTTACATCGCTTATTGCTATATTGGCTGTTACTAATCTGGAAGCTCAGCAAGTTCCTAAATTGGTGGTCTGTATTACAGTAGACCAGTTACGGGGCGATTATATTGAATATTTTTATAATACCTTTGGCGACGGCGGCTTTAAGCGCCTGTTGAACCATGGCGTTGTGTATAAGAATGTCCGTTTTGAGTTTTCCAATATTGATCAGGCAACAGCATTTGCTACTTTGTTTACCGGGGCAAATCCTTGTTTTCATGGAATTGTATCTAATAAGTTTTTTGATTTTGACAGAGAACGGGAATATTCGATTCTTTATGACCCTGATTTTATCGGCAATTTCACACGCGACAATTATTCTCCTAAAAAATTATATGCTTCTACTATCGGTGATGAATTGAAAATTGCTTCAAAAGGAAAGAGTGATGTATATTCCATTGCCCCTAATGCCGAAAGTGCCATCCTATCGGCCGGTAGCACTGCCAATGCCGCTTTTTGGATAGACGATATCAATGGCAAATGGGCTACTACTACTTATTATCGAAATGTCCCCTGGTATGTGGAGCGATACAATAATGGGCTGGAATCATTGCCGGCGCGTTTAGACAAAATGATCTGGACGCCTTCTATCCCTATAACCAAATATGATGCTTTTCCGTATGTAATGGATGATGTATCATTCCGTTATACGTTCAATGAGAATATGCGGAACTGTTATCCGGACCTGAAAACGTCTCCTTTTATAAATATAGAAGTGAACCGTTTGGCTTTTCAGTTTCTGGAATATGCCGGTTTTGGAACACGTCCGTATCCTGATATGCTGTCTGTTACTTATTATTCCGGAAACTTTAACAGGTTGGCAGATAAAGAATATTCGCGTGAGATACAAGACCTGTATTATCAGTTGGATAAAGATATTGAGAAACTACTCGATACAATTGATAAAAAAGTAGGTTTGCATAATGTATTGATTGTCTTTACAGGTTCCGGCTATAGTAAAAGCGTTGGATACTATCCGGGAGAAGCTCCGGTAAATGGAGGCGATTTCTATCCTAAACGTTGCACTGCTTTATTAAATATGTACCTGATGCAATTGTATGGACAGAAAAAGTGGGTGGTTGGCTATTATGACAAACAGATTTATCTGGACAGAAAAGTAATTGAAAATGAAAATATTTCATTGGATGAAATACAGGATAAAGCGGCAAAGTTTGTAGAAGAATTTTCCGGCTTGCAAGCTGTAATAACGGACAGGGCATTGCGAAATGGCGAATGGAATGAAGGAACAGCGAAATTCCGTAATGGGACTCACCATATTGGGCGTGGAGATATTATCATAGAATTACAACCGGGATGGAAAATTAACAATGAGATACCCGGCGAAAAAGTAACTATCGTACGAAACAATGCGGTAGCCACTCCACTCATATTTATGGGTAACGGGCTTAAACCAAAGCATATCTACCGGGAGGTAAAAGCAACGGAAATTGCTCCTACCGTAACTCATATACTGAGAATCAGGCCACCGAATGCTACGCAGAAACTGCCATTATGGGAGTTGGCTATTGACAAGTAAAAGCCCGGCAGTCGGGATTCCCTCATATTAAACAGAGAATAATCAATTAATAATAACATATAAACTAAAAAAAATCATGGGATTTAATGAGTTTATGACAAAGCTGTTCGGCAATAAGTCGCAGCGTGACCTTAAAGAAATCGATCCGTACGTAAAAAAAATACAAGCCGTTTATCCAACGATAGAAGTATTGTCTAATGATGAATTACGCGCTAAAACGGATGAAATTAAAGAACGTATCCAAAACTACGTGACGGCAGAACGCGCTCATGTGGAAGAACTTCGCCAGGGTATTGAAGAAAAAGAACTGGAAGAACGTGAAGCTATCTGGGTAGAGATAGACAAGATAGAAAAAGAGATTACTGAAAAAATGGAAGTGGCGCTCGAAGAATCTTTGCCCGAAGTATTTGCCATTGTAAAAGATACGGCCCGCCGTTTTACTCAAAATGAAGAAATCGTTGTAACAGCCAATCAGTTTGACCGCGATTTGGCGGCCAAACACGATTTTGTCCGTATAGAAGACGACAAGGCCATTTATCAAAACCACTGGGAAGCCGGAGGAAATGAGATTATCTGGGATATGATCCATTATGATGTGCAATTGTTCGGAGGCGTTGTCCTTCATAAAGGAAAGATTGCAGAGATGGCAACCGGCGAAGGCAAGACATTGGTAGCTACCCTGCCGGTATTCCTGAACGCCCTGACACGTAATGGCGTACATGTGGTAACCGTTAACGACTATCTGTCTAAACGCGACTCCGAATGGATGGGGCCTTTGTATATGTTCCACGGCCTTTCCGTAGATTGTATCGATAAACATCAGCCAAACTCAGACGCTCGCCGGGCAGCTTATAATGCGGATATTACTTTCGGAACGAATAATGAATTCGGGTTCGACTACTTGCGTGATAATATGGCAATCAGCCCCAATGATTTGGTACAGCGGAAACATAATTATGCCATCGTGGATGAGGTAGACTCGGTATTGATTGACGATGCCCGTACACCCTTGATCATTTCAGGGCCTATCCCAAGAGGCGAAGAGCAATTGTTCGAACAGTTCCGCCCCAATGTGGAAATAGTGGTAAATGCACAAAAAAACCTTGCCACAAAGTTACTGACAGAAGCTAAACAGAAAATGGCGAGCGGCGACTCGAAAGTACAGGAAGAAGGAAGTTTTCTGCTTTATCGTTCATTTAAAGGTAATCCCAAAAACAAACCGTTGATTAAATTCCTGAGCGAGCCAGGCGTAAAAGCTTCCATGCTGAAGACCGAAGCTTTCTATATGGAAAATAATAACCGTAATATGCATCTGGTGACAGATGATTTATATTACGTTATCGACGAAAAGAACAATAGTATTGAACTTACGGATAAGGGAATTGATTTGCTGACCGGTAAATCGGACGATCCGCACTTTTTCGTCCTGCCGGATATTGCTTCCGAATTATCCCAATTGGACAATATGCAGGGAACAGAGGAAGACAAACAGACAAAGAAAGATGAAATACTGGCCAACTACTCCGTAAAGAGCGAACGTGTACATACCATCAACCAGTTGCTGAAAGCCTATACCTTATTTGAAAAAGATGACGAATATGTCGTAATAGACAACAAGGTAATGATTGTTGACGAACAGACCGGCCGTATCATGGAAGGCCGCCGTTACTCGGACGGTTTGCATCAGGCTATTGAAGCAAAAGAAAAGGTGAAGGTAGAAGCCGCCACCCAGACGTTCGCAACGATTACATTACAGAATTATTTCCGTATGTACCACAAACTGTCGGGTATGACCGGTACGGCGGAAACGGAAGCCGGAGAGTTCTGGGATATCTATAAACTGGATGTTGTGGTTATTCCGACCAACCGCCCCATTTCCCGCACGGATATGAACGACCGTATCTATAAGACAAAGCGTGAAAAATACAATGCGGTAATAGAAGAAATCAGCGTATTGGTTGAAGCCGGACGTCCGGTGCTGGTAGGTACCACATCGGTTGAAATATCCGAATTGTTAAGCCGTATGCTGACGATGCGTAA
Source organism: Tannerellaceae bacterium (assembly GCA_031288515.1). Taxonomy (GTDB): domain Bacteria; phylum Bacteroidota; class Bacteroidia; order Bacteroidales; family Tannerellaceae; genus DFXE01. Next base: position 2,939 of record JAITRG010000123.1, on the reverse strand, counting down.
AATTAAGCATAACGTATTGAATGCTAAATTGCATCAACGTGAAGCGGAGATTGTAGCCCAGGCAGGACAAAGCGGTACCGTAACGATCGCTACCAACATGGCAGGCCGTGGAACCGACATTAAATTATCTCCGGCTGTGAAGAAAGCTGGCGGTTTGGCGATTATAGGTACCGAACGGCATGAAAGCCGCCGCGTAGACCGTCAGTTGCGTGGCCGTTCCGGACGTCAGGGCGACCCGGGTTCATCCGTATTCTTCGTTTCGCTTGAAGATGATTTGATGCGTCTGTTTGCTTCCGATAAGATTGCCGGGCTTATGGACCGGATGGGCTTTAAGGAAGGAGAGGTATTAGAACACAGCATGCTAAGCAAATCCGTAGAACGCGCCCAAAAGAAAGTGGAAGAAAACAACTTTGGTATTCGTAAACGCCTGCTCGAATACGATGATGTGATGAATTCGCAGCGTAATGTGATTTATACCCGCCGTCGCCATGCTTTAATGGGCGAACGTATCGGGTTGGATGTACTGAATACCATTTATGATAATACGACTTCTATTGTTGAAAGTTATACGGATAGTATGGATTATGAAGGCTTCAGGCTGGAATTGTTCCGTACGTTTGCCATGGAAACGCCTGTCACGGAAGAAGAATTCCGCGAACTCAAATCAAGCCAATTGATAGATAAATTATTTGGTGAGGCTTTACAACTGTTCAAACGCCGTATGGAACGGTTGGTACAGGTAGCAAATCCGGTGATCAGACAAGTTTATGAAACGCAAGGGGCGCAGTATGAAAATATATTGATCCCGATTACCGACGGTAAACGCATGTATAATATTTCATGCAACCTGAAAGAAGCCTACAATACCGAAAGCAAAGCTATCGGAAAAGCCTTCCAGAAATCAATCATACTTCATACCATCGACGAGTCGTGGAAAGAGCATTTGCGTGAAATGGATGAATTACGCCACTCCGTACAAAATGCAAGTTACGAGAATAAAGACCCCTTGTTGATCTATAAACTTGAATCATATAACCTGTTCAAGTCAATGGTAGATGCAATGAATAAAAAGACTGCCGGCATCCTGATGCGCGGACAGATACCTGTAAGGGAAGAAGCTCCCGGACAAACCGAACGCAGAGTAGATGTAAGGCGGGCTACCGAACAGAAACGGCAGGATATGAGCCGCTATCGCACGGAGAAAAGCGATGTTGCCGGCAGAGGCGGCGACCCGTTACAACAAAAGCTGCCGACAGGCCCTACGCAACCTCGCCAACAAGTTCCCATACGTGTAGAAAAGAAAGTTGGCCGCAATGACCTGTGCCCTTGCGGGAGCGGTAAAAAATATAAGAATTGTCATGGAAAAGGATTATAAATGAATGAGGAATTTTGCATGAAGAACTTTGCCTCCGAATATACGATATTAATTGTTGATGATGTTCAGACGAATGTTATGCTTGTGCAGGCTATTCTGAAGAAAGAAGGATATTCATTGCTTACAGCCGAAAATGGAGCCAAAGCTTTACAAATAGCACAAAAGAAACATCCTAATCTTATACTGCTTGATATAATGATGCCGGAGATGGATGGATACGAAGTATTGCAACGATTAAAAAGTAATCCCGATACAAATAATATCCCGGTTATTATCATGTCGGCTTTAAATGATATGCCAAGTATTGTAAAGGGGTATCAGTTAGGAGCTACGGAATATATAACAAAGCCTTTTCAAAAGGATGAACTGTTGAAACGTATTTACCACTGTTTTGAGTTATACAGCATAGAGCGTATCAAAGAAGAACTGGAAGCGGCTATCGAATCACGCGATATGCTTTACGGGCTTATTTCGCACGATTTAAGAACGCCGTTAGGTTCCATGAAGATGTTGAATAATTCCGTGTTAAAATTAGTCGATAAAGATAAAGTAGGCGAAGAGGTCTATGAGATGCTTCTTTTAATGGATAAAACGTCGGAAGAGGCTTTTCAATTGTTGGACAACTTAACGAAATGGTCTAAATTCAGCCGGAATAAATTACAGCCGCATAAGCAAAGAACGGATATCAATAGCTTAATAGAATCGATAATCACTCTTTATGAACCTATTGCAGAATTAAAACATGTGGTTGTTTCTGCTCCCGGCGTTCAGGAAGCTCTGACAGGATTTGTAGATGTGGATATGATAAAAACGGTAGTCCGCAATTTATTATCCAATGCTATTAAATTCAGTTTTGAGGGGGGGAGGGTAGCGATTTCTACCCATATGGAAGAAAACAATATGTTTTTCAGTATAAAAGATACCGGGAAAGGCATTAAGGAGAACGATAAAGAAAAGTTGTTGAATAAAGACTATTTTTCGACCTTCGGAACCAATAATGAACATGGTTCAGGCTTGGGCCTGATGATATGTAAAGCCTTTGTAGAAATGCATGGAGGACGTTTCGGGTTTGAGTCGGAGGAAGGAAAAGGGTCTACTTTCTTTTTCTCGATTAAAATAAGGGAAATGGATGAAGAGGATGATGAATAAGCGCCTGACTTCGACACCTTCAAAGAAGTTTTTTTATAACATATTAATATTTTGCGTATTATAAATTTTGCGACGCCAGAATGGGTGTCGCGAGCAAAAAGTGACGTAATTTAGCGGCATGTTGGTACGCAGGAAGAAAAACAGATCAGGCAGTACCGATGTTGTTGTCGTTGATAAAAGTAATGGCAAGCCCCGTTAGCTGACAACTATTGGTACGAGTTCGGACGGAAAAGAGATATTCGTTTTGTATAACAGAGGCAAAGAATGGATTGCCGCGCGATGTGGCGATCGGGACATGTTTAAAATCCATGAAAAAGAGCGGGAAGAAAAGCAGGAAACCGAACATCTGTTGAATAATGTTGAAAACATTTTACTCAATGGTACACAGTTGATATTGAATCATGGATTCAAACTT
>JAITRG010000026.1 GCA_031288515.1 Tannerellaceae bacterium | reverse complement strand
GCCTGAAAAATTCAACTTGTGAAAATGAGCCTTACATGCCCCATTTGAACTGGTTAAAAGTTGCACACCCCGAAGCGGTAACATAAACCATCTTTTCGTTTCGGCTTCCGCTGTCTCCGGCTTCACCTTCGTAACATCCCGGTTCCAGTGAAAAAGCCATATTTTCTTCAATAAGCGTATCGTCATAAGGCACGATACGAGGATTCTCGTTTACCGTACAGCCAATCTGGTGCCCGATGTAATGAGGCACCTTTTCTCCATAGCGTTCATACGCCCTCTCGGTCGCTTTATAAACATCACTGCACTTCACCCCGGGCTTTATTGCCTTGACTGCCGCTTCAAATCCCGCTTTTGTTGTATCCGCAAAATGCTGTTGATGTTTTGTAGGTTTTGTACCAAAAACAACAGTATTACAACAATCACACCAATAGCCGTTAAGCCGGACACTGAAATCCATGATACCCATATCGCCCTTTTCTACAACTTTATCAATTGGTCCTCCCGGATAATTTACAACATTGCATCGTTTTCCTGTTACTAATTCTCCGGATACAACAGCCGGGCTACCGCAAATCCGCGAAGCAGCGTCTACACATTTTGCCCATATTTCGAATTCGTTCATTCCGTAGGATTCCGAAGCTTCATTTAAAGCTTGTTGCGCCGCATCAGCCGCAACCGCACTTTTTCTCAGAAACTCAATTTCAGCAGTTGATTTTACTTTTCGCGCCTCAAACAGGTCTGCATAAATATCATTAAAAATTGCATCGGTCCAAACACGCAGTATCCTGTCTGCGAGTATTTTAGGAATAGTGTTTATTTCAACCCCCACAAGCATATTTTTATAGGTGTTGCAACTCTTTAATGCCCTGTCCACAGAATTATAGAAATTTGCATAAACATTAAAGGCTTTAAAGTGATCAAAAACATCATAGGTAAAAAAATCAATCGCAGGATATTTTTTTACATGTTTCACAAGTCCTGATTGTAGTACCATTTTAATTTTCTTTTCGGCAATATCCAATATCGCGAAAGCCTGCGGAATCCCCAGTGCAACATCGACACCGGCACCTATCGGCAACGGTACATCATAACCGATCAAATAAACTAGATTTTCGTGTGATGTTACAACACAAACAGCTATTTCCTGTTTTGCAAGGATAGCGGTTAATCTGTTCAAATTTTCCACCTTTCTTTTCCTCCTAAAACCCTAAAATATTTAGTTGTCCCTTTAGAACCGGTCAAGCCGACTTTGGTTTCCTCCTAATTTCTGAAACAACAGAGAGAGCGAATGTTCTATCTTCATTTGGGATTGTAACTGCGAATAATGCGGACAAAAGATGTGAAGAAAAAAATCTGTATGGTCTGTAGTTAGCAGAATGTATAGGTGATACTAAAAAACACTTAACTCTTGTTGGGGGGGTAGTGAAAAATCCGGCCTTCATGTTATCCTCCTAAAAGACGGGGTTTTGTCTCAGCCGGGGAAAACCCGTTTCGCCGCCTTTGTCCATTCGGCCACTTTTGTCCTGCACTGTTCTTCCGTTGAAAGTATTGCTATTCCGTCGAGCCGCACCGAATACCGTATCTTCCCATCGCAGATTTTTTTAATATCCTCAAGTTGTTTAATCATTTGTTCTTCGGTTTTGTCGTACATATCCCTGTTGCTGTTAAGGCATATCTCTATTGCAATGTCCTTTGTTCCAAAAACATCGACAGCGCTTTTAATATCGGACCAGGGACCGATATGCATCATCTTTAAATCGGGAAGTCCGGCAATGGTTTTATAGAAGTTATGGCTCTCGCCGCAGCTATGCCAGTAACGGACCCCGCCGTAATGCCTGGCGATTCTTTCCTCATAGGGAAAAATCTTTTCCCGGTATATTGCTTCGGAAATAACTTTGCCGGAAATCTCGTCATTCATCAGCATGGCTGCGGGTTCATTCTCTCCCAAATATTTTGCCCTGGCCTGGGAATAGTCGATAAGATACCCGGTAACAAGTTCCATAAGATCGGCGAAAAATTCTTCGTCTTCAAGTATATCTATAAGGATATTCTCGAATCCCCGAAGCATAAGGGCTACGGAGAAAGGTCCCCGCATGGTAACGGGAAACATGGCCTTTATACCAAAAGGTTCCGCGAGTTTCTTGTGGTGTTCATACATTTCCGTAACCTTGGGGACAAGGCCGGTTTTTGAAAAATCGAAGGGCTTTATTTTGAGCAGATCCGATTTCTCGCTGAATACCGGTTCCTTTTCATCAAACCACGGCGCCTGATTTGGAAGATAATGAACTTTTGACGAAAAAAACGAGGCTTCAAAAACGGAGGCCATGGAACAAAAGACCGCCTTTTCAAAGTACCGGTGACAGTCAAGGTTTTCATATTCCCAGATGCCGTAACGAAGTTGATCTCTGAGATTCGCCTCCGCATCGGAGTAGTATTGATCACATTCGATGCCCAAAATAGGGGAATATCCTGAAATATCAAAGGCTATTGTATACGGGGTATTTTCTTTTCTCAAAGATCGGCCTCTCCAGCGTTCCACCAGATAGGGTTCACCGCTGTTTTCCCAGTACTGTCTGTTCTTTTGATTACGTTCGCTGTCCGCGATTTCCGCATATCGCTGTAAAAGTTCTTCGATGGACATTCTACTCATAACCGTTTCTCCTTCCGTGAAAATTAAAGCCGGTTTAAGCCGCCGGCGTTTTTTGGTTCGTGATCCCGGATTATGCCCACGTATCCTGCGCGGAGGCTCGCCGCTATAGTTTTCACTTGGTCATCTCCTTCCTTCTCGATTGATATTGTATACTGGTATACTGGTATTTGTCAAGCAAAATCGTAAAAAATCGTAAATTTTTATAAATTCTCCGGAGGACTTCGCCGTTTTACGGAATTCCTCCGTTCCGGCTCAGTTCCGCCTCAAGGGACGGCCTTTTCGCGTCCGGCGCAGTGATAAACGGATCCCCTCCCCCAGAATAAACGCATAGAAAATAACTAACTACGAAAAAGGGAGAAAAAACAAAGAAAACCACAAAGTCGAAAAAGTCGAAGAAGGAATCCGCGAATTACGCGAATTAACGCTAATGTATCCTGATAATTCGTGAAAATTAGCGT
>JAITRG010000207.1 GCA_031288515.1 Tannerellaceae bacterium | reverse complement strand
AACGGTTACACTCTCTGAATCGGAGTCTACGATGATTGCTGATATATCTTCCATAAAAAACAATATTTGATATGAGATTACAAAAATATAAAATACATCAAATAAAAATTACACCCAATTGTTTTGTGGCGGATAAGGGCATTACGGTTGACCGGCATAATGATAAAATGATCTTTTCCCCAAAAACACTGAAAATATTATCCTTTAGAGGCGCGGGACTGTAGGATTTTTGAGTTTGGCGGGACATCGTAGGTAAGCCAGATGTTACCGCCTATGAGGGAGTTTCGGCCGATGGTGATGCGGCCCAGCACGGAGGTGTTTGAATAGATAATAACGTTATCTTCTATGATGGGGTGGCGGGGGACGTCTATGGGCAAGCCTTCATCGTTGTATTTGAAGCTTTTGGCGCCTAAGGTTACTCCCTGATATAAACGGACATGGTGGCCGATAACGGTTGTTTGCCCGATAACGATACCGGTTCCGTGGTCTATACTGAAATATTCGCCTATCTCCGCTCCCGGATGAATATCGATGCCGGTCAGCGAGTGCGCCATCTCTGTAATCGTGCGGGGCAGCACAGGTACGTCCAATTTAAATAAAACATGCGCCACCCGTTGATACAGAATCGCTAATGTGGCAGGATAGCAAAAAATAACCTCGCTTACCGTATTGGCAGCCGGGTCGCCATCCAGCATAGCCTTTACATCCGTAGACAGCAGGTGTTTGATATTCGGTATTTCATTTATAAAAGAAATCGCTATATGCGAAGCTTTCCCGCGGGTATCACTGCAAGCTTCGGCTTCAAAGCAAAGGCTGTTGTATAGCTCTTCATGGAGCAACTCATAGATTTGCTCCAGATAAACGCCCATATAATATTGAATGGAATCGAACTGCGCTTCCTGTTTCGGCCCAAAAAAGCCCGGAAAAACAACCATCTGTACCAGCCGCATAAACTTACGGACAGCCGCTGCCGAGGGCGACGGTTTTTGATGTAAAGGAATATATTTATAGTCGTCCGAATCAAAAACCGCCAGCCGTTCTACATTCTTTTTTATCTGTTCCAAAGCCTCTTCCCTGTTCATTTTCTTTAATTATCCCAAGCAGGGTTGTATTGGTATAACGTTGTGTTTGAACTTCCAAGCCCTATATAAATCTTCTCGTTCAATAAAAACATGCAATGTTGCGCATCGCCCCGGAAATGAGTAGGAGGAAGTTTGGACTTTTCATACCATATGTTTTCTGCGATATTATACATCCACAGGCTTGCCGTATTATCTACCACATAAATGGAATTATTATAAACGACCGCCCCCCTGACAATTCCCCCGGTTGATAAGGGAGCCAATTCCGTCCAGCTATTCAGGTTATCAGTAGATTTCCATAACCTTTTGTGGGATGCTGTCCCCGATAAATTAGTCAAACCCAATCCGGCATATACCACGCCGTCTATCGTAACGGCTATGCCGCTATATTGTTTAACGGGGAAATCATCCATCCGCGTCCAGGACAAACCGGATGTACTGAAACGCCATACTTCATCCATGACCGTATCCCGGCGCCCTCCTATAAAATAAGCATCGTTACCGATTGAACACCCCATGGCCGAACGTAACGAATCCGGGCCCGACGGGACCGTAACAGTTTCCCACTTATTATAAGCAGGATAATAACGATACAGGCTATTTGTCCGTTTCCCTGCTTTATTCACGCCTCCCAGCACATACGCAACGCCATTCGCCGCCACGGCTGTCTGTCCTATTCTTTCCGAATCGGCGCCCGGCATGGGTTCCAGGTTATCCCATCTGTTATCTATCGAATTATAAGCTACCAGTTCATTCGTATATTTAGCGCCTAAATCGCCTCCTGCCATATACCCTATCGGGTCTATTGAGAACGAAGCACTCGAATTAGGCAGACGCACTCCCGTAAAAGAGGCCATTTGGGTAAATACCGGGTCTGTATGCACTGTAATTTGTTCTCCATAGGCTATCAAACCGCTTGTATTCCTTAAATAGGCTCTTACATAATAGGTAGCATTCCCTTTCAGCCCGATGATGGAACCGCTGAAAGGGCCTTCCATCTGGCCATCATTGGGGATGATCGTCGCCCTGTTTGAGATGGTGGGATTCTGGTTGGTAGAATAACAAAAGCCAAATATATCGATAGATCCCATCCCTATTTTCTTAATATTACCCTTGATCATAGCCGTACCGTCTTTTACAAATGATACTTCCCCCGTTTCTACTTCCGGCATATTATTTTCCGTCGTAAATTCCGCCACATTACTACTGTACTCCGTGCCAAAAGCATTGGTTGCAAAAGCGCGGGCATAATATGTAGCGTAGGATTTAAGCCCTTTAATACTTCCCGAGAAAGATTTATCGCCGGAATTTACGACAACCGTATCATCCTGAATGGTAGGATAAGATTTAGGCGCTTCCGACCAGCAAACGCCGCGCACTGTGACGAGGGAATCGCCTTCATCCCCGATTTCCGCATTAAATGCAGCATCTACAAATCCGGTTCCGGTTATCTGGAATAAAGCGATTGAAGGTTTTCCGTCGGACGTCCGGAAGCTCTCGCCATCGCTTTGGGAAAACGTCCCGAAAACGTTCGCAGCATAGGCTTTTATATAGTAAGTGGTATTGGGCTTTAAACTATCTAATTTAAAGACAAAAGAGTCTGCCTGTGAAAGAAGAAACGGGCGTTTGGAATCTATCTCCCTCATTTCCTCATTTTTGTAAAAATAAATTCCCCGTTCTGTTATTTCCCCTTCTCCCCTATCCAGAATCACTCCTCCGGTCCAAACGGACGTTCCTCTTATACTATCCGGTTTGAGCGTCCGCACCAGTCCTAAACCATTTCCTGTCTGTTCCGTTTTAGAAGCGCTCAACTCTCTGCCTATTCCATTCTCTGCATAGGCCGTAAAGGTGTAGGCCGTTTCTTTTTCCAGGCCGGCGATTATCGTATCAAGCCTGATAATACTCCCTTCTTTTTTACCGGCTACCGGTATACTTCCCGTATTTCCTTTGCCGTCTGTCCATGAAAATCCTTTTTTCGATACGGGCGAACCGCCCTGTTTGGTTATGCTTGCCTGGATTTTCAAGGAATTAGCCTTGACGTCCATGATTGTATCAATCTGAATTACAGGTTTGCTGCCATTAATGATATCTGGCAGTCCCTCATCGTTCAGGCAACCATAAAACAATCCGATAGCGGTAATGAATAAAAAGAGTGTATTTATACGTTTCATATACGTTTCATATTTGTTTCATTAAAAAAACACGCCAATACCAGCGTTTAAATCTATATAGTCAAAATTCAACATATTACAGCCTGCGCTTATATACAGGAAACCGTAACGCAGCATAATATCCAAATCGGCCGAAACGCCATCGTACGACGAATCTGTCTTTTTATACCATCCCGTTTCAATATCCTCCAGATCATTGTTCAGTTTAGACAACTGATAAAGCGACTCCCGCTTTCCGTAACCCGCGCCGACCGAAGCGTAAAGCCAGGAAGTGCATTTTACCATTAAACCGGCTGTTGCTGCATAAGCATTTGTTTTCCTTTTGAGATTTTTAAATATATCTTCACGGTTGGGGCTTTCGCCGGAAAATTCATAATCAAGGCGCTGGAAAGACATATTCGTTTTAAAACGGGCATACCAACCGAAGCGTTCGCCTACGCCGCCTACCGTTACGCCGAACGGCGCCTGCTGCGAATAGGTATAACCGCCAAAAAACCGCATGGGAGTACGGGTCGGCTTTTCATATCCGGTATTTTCCGGGACGGGATTTTTCAATTCTTCCAGGCGATCGGCCCAATAGGAAGCCAATTCCTCGCTTTTCGGGGTTCCGATACCTTCCGTATAATATAATATGAGTTTAGACACGGCCGTTACATCGTCTTCCGTCGCTTTCACGCTCAGGCAACTCAGGCAACGGCTCATCTGGTTATGCATGGAAGTGCGCATTTGTTCATTGGCAATCCAGATAGTTGTCAGTTGATTAATACTATACATATCGCAATAAGGGACGCCTTCTCCATAAAAAAGCCTGGCGTCGCTATAATCAAGCCGTTTCATGGCTTCGTCGCCTTTCCTGTTATATTCGGTTTGCTGTTGAGCGATTACACAAAATGGAATTACAGCAAAAATCAACAACCAAAGTTTCTTCATAAACTACAATTAATACATTACATCACTCTTCACTAATACTCCACTCGTATTATAGATATCAAATAACTTATCTTCTCGTTCAAACGCACGGCCTTCGCCGGCAATATCGACACTTACATATCTACACGGTATTTTCTCTTCGCCTTTATCGTCTATCGCCCCGTATCTTCCGGTCGATTTCTTACGTACTATTTTAAAATTTCCAAAAGTCATCTTCTCTTCATATAAAGATTTTTTATCAGCAATACGTTTTTCTTCCGCTTTCTCTTCGTTGGCAACACTTAAACGAATCACTTCTTCGGTTAATTTAAGTTCTTTCGCCTTATTAAAATCTTCGGCCGCTCCTGCAAAATCAGCCTGGTTCATTTTTTGCTTTCCCGAAGCCACTAACCCTCCATACAGGCGTTCCTTTTCTTCCGGGGAAAGTTCCGGCGATTCTTCGTCTCCTTCTCCCGGGTTCTCCTCCTGCCGGATACCTGCCTCCGGTTGTTGTATATTCCCTTCCCCGGAAGGTATAATCGGTTTGGGTTCCTTATGGTTATTCTCCTGCCCTGCCGTTATCTCGCTTGTTTGCAACAACTCATTCATTACCGGTTGATTGGTACCAGGGTTTTCATTACCCGATATTTCCGGCGGTAATTCTATCGGATCCGGGCCGTTATTCCCTATAAGTAAAGCAACAGACGAGCCTATCAGCGCAAAGATACAAATTAAAGCTATTATCCATGTCTTTTTTTTCTTTTTCTTCTCCGCCGCCTGCTCCGGCAACGGTGGGTTATGATTCACAATCGTCTGTTCATCATCCGTCCCGCCCGTTTGTTCCGGCGGAGAAAGCACGATGGTGTCGTCATCATTTTCATCAGATATATCCCGGGAGGTATCGCCCTTCTTTATATCTTCAACCGGAGGCAGGGGCATATCCAGCGCTTCCATCATTTCGGCCATCGTTTGGAAACGGTCTGCCGGACTAATCTGCATGGCTTTCAGTACAACCTCTTCCGTCTTGGGAGTTATAGCCGGATTCCGTTCCGAAGGATTCTTCAACGGCCTGGTAGCCCTTAATATAGACTCTGTCGGTATCTTTCCGGTCAGCAGGTTATACATCGTAGCTCCCAGCGAATAAATATCCGGGCAGGGAGAAAAAACCTGCGTCCCTTCGTTATCATATTGTTCGATAGAGGCAAAACCCTTCGACAAGGTCAGCATCGTCGTGCTGGTCTCCCTGTTCTCCACATCATACCTTTTACTTACCCCAAAGTCAATCAGGCGGGCATTATCGTTCTTATCAATCAGGATATTACTGGGTTTGATATCCAAGTGAAGAATATTCTTATCGTGAACAAACTGCAGCGCCTGCCCTATCTGACGAATATATTTCAAGACTTTTTCTTCCGGGAGGATACCCTTTTTTTCGAGTATATCCTTCAATGAATGGCCTTCGATATACTCCATCGCGATATAAGCCGTATTATTCTCTTCAAAGACGTCGAGCACGTTTACGATATACGGATGATGTACGTCCGACAATATTTTCGCCTCTTTAATAAGCTTTTCCCTGAATTTATCAAAAAGCTGCCTTCCCGTTTCCGAATGAATGCCGACTGCGCAGGTATCCGCTATCCGGTAACAGTAGTCTTTAAAAAAATATTCTTTGATACTGATAGGGACTTCCGTCTTTATTTTCCCTAATGGCCCTTTCACTTCGGTATACAAAATTCCTTTATATGTAATACCAAAGCCTCCCTGTCCAACTACATGCAATAGCTGGTATTTCCTGTTCTGGAGGCAATGCCCGGTAGGTAAATTCATACTTGTAACGTACTTATTTTACGCCAAAAATACGTTATTTATATAAAAGAATAAAAGAATGACAGAATATTTTGCTTAACGCTACCCGATTCCTGCACATTTTGAATGGGAATAATATAAAAAGAGAAGTTATCCCGGGTTTTTCCGCTGCAAGTTTCCATCAAAGTATCTTTAATAACTTCCGAAGCCGCTTTGCCTTTGAAAAGAGCTGCCAGGGATTCGTCGGTAAAGTTTTCCATCACACCGTCGGTACACATAAAAAAGTAGTCGCCGGGCTCTATATCATTCAATAAGATTACGTCGGCTTCCGAGGGGTGTCTGGCTCCCTGAAGGGCGCGCGTTATCACATTTCGCCGGGGATGGTTGCGGGCTTCTTCGGGAGTTATCCGCCCTGCCTGTATCAAAGAATTAACTAATGAATGGTCTTCGGTCTTATACATGATTCTACCTTCGCGAAAGTGGTAAATCCGGCTGTCGCCAACATGCGCCAATGTTATTCCCCGGCAGCCTGCATACAACATCGTCAGCGTAGTAGCCATTCCGGCAGCTTCGGGATGTTCGGCGGTGTATTCATCAAATTTTATTTCCGCATAGCGCAACGCTTTCCTGACAAATTCAGGGGTAGGCTTGTTTTCTTCCGGCATATTTAAAAAGTACCACTGGAAATAATCGCAGGCTAACGAACTCGCAATTTCTCCTTTTTCGGCCCCTCCTACTCCGTCGCATACCAAAAACAATTTCTGCGTAAGCTTTACAGCTTCCGGCTGCGGGTAAATAGCGTCTTCGTTATTTTGCCTGCCGCCTTTCTCGCTGATTGCACAAGGTTTTCCTATTGTAATGTCCATAATAGCAATACATTTATTCGTTAAAACGGAGTACGGTGCGACCTATGATAATCTCTTCATTGTTATTCAATATTACCTCTTCGCCTTCTCCTAAGTAATTGCTATTATATAACGTATGGTTTTTACTATTATTGTCGGAAAGATAATGTTTATAGCCCCCTTTTGAATCTTTTTTTACTTCTATCCGGATATGTTCGCGGCTCATCGACCTGTCGGTTGTTTCAATGCCGATTGTTGCGAGGGAAGGTCTGGAAGATTTCCGCCCGATAATGGAAACGCCTTCAGCGAGGGGAAAGACCTGCTCGGCTGTCCCGGCATTCGGCAAGACGGTTATTCTGCCGATTCCTTTTTTCAGGGGATGCAATAAAGCGGTATCAGACGAAGAAGTCCCCTCTCCTTCTTTCTGCGAAAGCATGGAGACGGGAATGGGACGCTTACATTTGGGACATTTGAAAGAAGTAATGCCGGAAGGCAACTTCTTTTCATCTACCTTCAATCCTACATGGCAATGTGGACATTTAACAGCAATCATATCATGATTGAAATGTCCATATCGCTGACGTCGCTTGAATAGGTATCAATCATATCAGCGTCCGAAAGCATGATCGTATCATCCGCAAGGGTAATGAAATCCGAAGCGTCCATGCTTTCATCAATAGTTACTATCCCTGCCAAATCATCGGCGCTATCCATATCAATGACAACAGCATCCGGGAACAGGGAATCGTCGCTATCGATCGTAACGAATGTATATTCTTCTTCCTGCATATAAAATTATTTATTTCATAATTTGTACAGCAAAGGTAGAAAAAGTATTAATAGCGCTTTTACGAAAAATAACCTATTAATCATACAATCCTGTTTACTGTACAAAAGGGTGGTTTTGATATACAAAGTATCAATCTTTTACCCATTTCGCCTTACACGACGAAACCGGGCATTGTTTCCGGTTGGACAACGATTCCCAGGGAACTTCTCCCAGAAAGGTTCCGCATTTAGGGCATACATAATCTATTTTGAACCGGTTGGAAAGGTCTTGCAATTGGCGGGGTATCTTAGCCGACTGTTTTGCTCCCAGGTAAATACCGGCAACAGGCACGCAAATCGCGACAAATAAACTTATCCCGAACAGGACAGCGCTCCCTTTTCCCAATGTGCTGATTAAAACGCCTGTGACGCCAATAAAAGCAAACGGCAACGTCTGAAGCAAACGCGTCTTGAACTGATTGGTGGATTGTATCTTGACTTTTTGCTCAATATACGTATCGTATATCTCTTTCAGGCGGGCGAAATCTTCGCTATAATCATTGCCGGCTTTTAGCGCTTCGGAAAGGTCCAGCTTATACGTTTCTCCGAGTAATATGGTATCCGTGGGAGACACTTTTTTCTTTACAATCTGGCCGCCGTTGACAAACGTACCATTGGTAGAATCCCTGTCTTCCAGGAATAAACATCCTTCTTCGTCACGCGACAGGCGCGCATGATACCTGCTTACATGAGGGTCGTTTACGACGAAATCATTATCTCCGGCTTTCCCTATCGTTATTACCATTGTTATTTTGTTCCTTCCTCTTCCGCCGCTTTTCCCATTTCTTTTTCAAATGAATCTTTCAATGTTTTCAACGGGTCTTTGGATATGATTAATTCTTTGGGTTTCCCTTCGCCTGTTAACAGCAGCAATCGTTGCTTGGGTAAATTTATCTGCAAAATATGGTTTTTATTGATGATATGGCTTTTACCCACGCGCATCAGGATACTGCTACTGCCTGCTACCTGCTTTTCCAATATTTCTTCAATCTTGCCTATATTAATAGCAAACGTAAATTGGATTCCATTAGATAAGAGTAGCTTAGTGTAATTCCTGTCAGCCTCAAAGTAAAGTATCTGGCCTATCTTTATACGCAACAATTCATCTCTTGTCTTAATAATTAAATAACGCTCCATATGTAACTGTTGACTTTCTCTTTTTTTAATAAGACAGCAAAGATAGACGTTTTATTGTGCCCGCCCAAACAATTTCTTTATTAAATCATTCTTTTTCAGACGCTGTAAGGAATGGGTTATTTGCTTGCGAAACTCTGGCTTATACCAGAAGAAATATTGCCGCTGCGCCAATTTCTCTTCTTTGCTCCGGGCGGCGTATACTTTTTCTAATGTATAGGGATGATATCCCGTGTAATATATCTCCGTAGCCAATGTCATGGGCGAGGGAGTAAAATCCTGCACCTGCTCCAACCGGAAATTTAATCCTTTCGTTTCAACGGCCAATGCTGCCATATCCGCTTCCGTACAGCCGGGATGGCTGGAGATGAAATAGGGGATCAATTGCTGGTTCAGCCCGTTTTGTTTGTTGACGCGTTCAAAAAACTGTTTGAATCTGCCGAACAGCTCAAAAGAGGGCTTTCTCATAATCTTCAACACTTCGGGTTCCGTATGCTCGGGAGCTACCTTCAAACGGCCGGAGATATGCCGGATTATCAGTTCTTCCATATAGGCCCGGGCCGATTTATTCTGCTCTTCATCTCCATAGTTATGCAGCAGTAAATCGTAACGTACGCCGCTCCCGATAAAGGACTTCTTTATTTCCGGTAAATTATCTACCGCCTTGTAGATTTCAAGCACAGGCGTATGGTCGGCATGCAGGTTCTTACAGATAACGGGGAACAGGCAAGAAGGCTTCCGGCATTTACGGCAGATTGTTTCGTCTTTTCCTTTCATTTGGTACATATTTGCCGAAGGCCCTCCCAGGTCGCTCAGATAACCTTTAAAATCGGGCATATTTATCACTGCTTTTACTTCTTTCAATATGGATTCTTTACTGCGTGAAGCGATAAACTTGCCCTGATGGGCCGAGATGGTACAGAAAGCGCATCCCCCGAAACATCCCCGGTGCAGATTTACGGAATGTTTAATCATCTCGAAAGCCGGAATGTCCTTCCCTTTATATTTAGGGTGCGGCAAACGGGTATAGGGTAAATCAAAAGAAGCATCAATCTCATCCTGTCTCATGGGAGGGAAAGGCGGGTTGACAATTATCCATTGATCGCCTGCCTGTTGTATGATACGCGAAGCCTCATATTTATTCGATTCTTCTTCTATGTAACGGAAATTTTTAGCCTGCTTCAGTTTATCTTTCAGGCATTCTTCGTGGGAGTAGAGGAGAATGTCACGCCCCCAGTCGCCCCCTGGCTCGCCCTCTGCCCCATCTTCAGGGGGTTGAGGGGCTATATACGCCGTCTGCTTAATATCCTTTATCTCTTGAAACCGTTCTCCATTCTTTATTCTTTTTATCAGTTCGCGGAGGGGTTGTTCGCCCATACCATAGATTAGCAAATCAGCATGGCTTTCGATGAGGATACCCGGTTTTAACTTGTCTTGCCAGTAATCGTAATGAGTCAGGCGGCGGAGGGAAGCTTCAATTCCTCCCAAAACAACCGGAATATCAGGATAAAGCTCTTTCAATAT
>JAITRG010000261.1 GCA_031288515.1 Tannerellaceae bacterium | reverse complement strand
CATGAGAGCGATTGCGGTGCTTTTTACCGTCATTGGATGATAGTTGATGTTTTTTGACTTCTTGCTCATAATCTTTGCAGAAATCGTCCGCAATACAGAAAATTTCAGTAATTTTATCCCTGGCAAGCATGATGTTGTTTTGTTTTTAATTTGTTGGTTTTCACTTACAAATATAACAAAAATATTCATGCTTGCTTCTCCTCCTGTCGTTCTTTTTTCTGAGCGGCTTATCCAAAACTCAGGTTATAATGGTTTACCGGAGACGTCATAACGCTTTTTTTACTATGATTCTTCCTGGAATGGGTTTGCAGTTTTGGGGTTAATAACCAATGTCGTTTCGTTAATCTATAACGAAACGACATTGGATTTAACTAAATTAATGGACTACCCTCGGAGGACACAACCAATCAGGCGCCGCCTTAACAAGAAGGCCAGTATGCCTGTCGGTTTATTTTTCCCTTTGGGATTATCTGTTTATCTCATCGCCACTTACCAACGGAAACTGTTACGCCAGGGTATCGATACGGTTATGAAGGTAAGCCGGGAACTGAAAGATATGATTAACGGTTTGTAATTTGCTTACCGCCTGTTTCTGCCTGAACGATATGTTTTCCTCTTTATGTTTTCAAACATGAAATAATTATATCTTCGTTTTGAAAATGTATAGTATACTTGCACGTTGCTTAATCGATATAAGTATATATAGAACACAAGCGGTAACAGAATGAAAGTATCATTGAAAGACATTATAAATCAGTTGCAGTTATCAAAGACGACAGTTTCATGGGCGCTATCGGGAAAAGGACTCAGTATGGCTATGCGGGAAAAAGTTTTTGTATACGCCAGAGAAAATGGTTTTGTCGCTTGTTTTTCAATTTTTTTTATAATTTTGCATTAAATAATATATTTCTTATGAAGAGATAAGGCTTTAATTTTGATTGAAGCTAAAAATACAGGAAGTATGTTTGACCAAAATAAATGGTTTTTTGTTTTTTTAAGTAAATTATGGAAGATTTTTATTGTCTTAAAAAGAAAGGAGGTAATTGGGCGCTGAAAACTAAACTAAAAAAAACGTCTGCTCATTTAGAGATGTTTGCGATAAATAATAAAAAAATAAAATTAAATTTACTATGATCTATGAAACAAGTTAAAAATGTTATTTACTCTTTTTCGTTTTTCCGGAAAATCAGTATTCTCTCTTTCCTGATTAGTTTCAGTATGGCGCTTTTCGCCCAGTCAAGGGTTGCTACAGGTTCCATTGTTGACGAATATGGAGAACCGGTCATTGGAGCTAATATTGTAGAAAAAGGGACTACCAACGGAACAATTACGAATATCGACGGAAGATTTTCCTTACAAGTTACTCCCGGAGCGTTATTAGAAATATCCTACCTTGGATACGTCAAGCAGGAGATAAGCGCCGCTGCCAATTTGCTTATTAAGTTGAAAGAAAAAACGAGCGCTTTGGATGAAATCGTTGTTCTGGGTTATGGTTCGCAGAAAAAGGCGAACCTGACAGGCGCAGTGGCCGCCATCGGAGGAGAACGCCTGGAAAACCGTTCAGTACCTACATTGACGCAGGCATTACAGGGGACAGTGGCCAACCTGAATATCTCCACCGCCAACGGTGCGCCTGGAACCAAACAGGATATTAATATCCGTGGATATACCGGTATCAAAATCGACGACAATGGCACGAAGTCGAACGTATCAGGCTCTCCGCTGGTCGTTATCGACGGAGTGCAGGGTGGAGATCTTAGTATGATAAACATGAACGACGTGGAAAGTATCTCAATATTGAAAGATGCTGCTTCCGCTGCTATTTATGGGTCGAGCGCACCTTTTGGCGTCATTATAGTCAATACGAAAAAAGGGCGTACAGGAAAACCGATAATTACTTATAATAATAATTTCGGATTTTCTCAGCCGACAAACCTTCCCAAGTATGTTAATTCACTGGATTTTGCCAATGCTTTTAATGAAGTTGCCGAAAACTCCAATTATACGGCGAAGCTATTCAATGACGACGTCATTCAGCGTATTAAAGACTATCAGGCAGGTATAATCAAGGATGAGACAGAGAAGAATCCAAGCAGCGATAACTGGTTATCATGGAATGGCGCTAATGGAAACAATGACTGGTTTGATATCTATTTCAAGAACGCCAGTTTTAGCCAACAGCATAACGTTGGCGTTTCGGGAGGTTCGGAAACATCCAATTACTATATTGGGTTGGGATATAATCAGCAAGACGGTTTATACAATTACGCGGACGATGTGTATAAACGGTATAATATGCGTACCAACCTTTCTTCCGACCTTACCAAATGGATGACTGTCAGCGTACGGGCGGCATTCTCGCGCGCCGAGACTGATAATCCGACGATATACGGGGGAATTAGCGGAGGGAGTAATTATTCCTACGATTATTTCCATCAATTAGGACGAACCTATCCTACTGTACCATTCAAAAATCCGGATGGATATTATTCAGAAGGAAGCGGCATACAGCTCTTTACAGAAGGAGGCCGGCAGAAATCAACTACCGATAACGCCATCTTAACAGGAGAAGTTTTATTCCATCTGTTGCCAAGCTGGGATTTGACAGCTAACTATACGTATGATGGCGTCTACATTGAAAACAGTAATCACCAGAAAACATTTTATATCGTTAAGCCAAGTGGAACAAAAGAACCCAGAGGGGGAACTACGCCCAATTACCTCGAACGTAATATGTATAAAAATCAACACCATACAGTTAATATATTCTCGTCTTACGAAAAAACTGCCGGAAACCATTATTTTAAAGTGATGGGCGGTTTCACGCAGGAATTTACGGATAAATTAAGGCTGAAAGGTTCTAACAACTATCTGTATTCCGATGAGGTACCGTCGTTAGCCATGACTTACGGGACAAACCGGAATGCTACTGACGAAGCCTCAGAACTGGCTATTCGCGGAGTTTTCGGACGTATCAACTATAATTACAAAGAAAGGTATCTTCTTGAATTGAACGGGCGGTATGACGGGTCTTCACGCTTTTTGAAAGATGTGCGTTATAAATTCTACCCGGGCGTTTCAGCAGCATGGGTACCTTCGCAAGAATCTTTCTGGGAGCCTCTGTCAGACTATGTCAACCACCTTAAGATACGCGGGTCGTATGCAAGTTTGGGAGACCAGGTCTTTACCGACAATTATTATCCTTTCTATCCATCATTAGGAAACAACCCTCCGACAAGTACCCGCTGGATTTTCAGTGACGGCAGGCAGTCGGCCATCTGGCAACCGGGGTTGACGAATTATGACCTGACCTGGATAACTACCAATACGTTAGGATTTGGCGTAGATATGAATTTCCTTACTAACCGTCTTACGTTCAGTTTTGACTGGTATAAGCGTAATGCGAAAGACTTTGTCAGTTTCGGAGAAAAACTGCCCGCCATTTTAGGGACGTCGGCTCCCCGTGTCAATGACGCGGAAACTGAAACAAAAGGGTTCGAAATTACTATTGGATGGCGAGATAAAATCGGAGATGTTTCGTATGGAGCAAATGCGGTTTTGAGCGATTATACAGGTAAAATTGTTAAATTCAATAATCCCACTAAATTGATTTCGGATATGTGGTATGATGGTATGACAATGGGAGAAATCTGGGGATACGAAACAGTTGGTTTATTTAAGAATCAGGCTGAAATAGACGCGACCGACCAATCTTATATTAACGCGAACTGGTATGTGGGAGACGTCCACTATAAAGACCTGAATAATGACGATAAAATCAACATTGGCGATAACACGGTAGATAATCCCGGAGACAGAAAAGTAATCGGTAATTCTACCCCACGGTACAATTTCGGTATTACATTGGATGCCGAATGGAAAGGTATCGACTGTACCGTATTCCTTCAGGGAACAGGTAAACGGGATATAATGTTTGCACATGATGCAAACTATTTCTGGGGTTTTACAGCCGGCGAATGGCAATCTACTTATTTTACGCAACATGAAGACCGCTGGACAGCCGATAACCCTAACGGATATTTACCTCGCGCCTATTTTAATACGAACAAAAACAGGCAGCCGCAAACACGTTATTTACAGAATGTAGCGTATCTTCGTCTGAAAAACGTACAACTTGGATATACAATCCCTGAATACTTAACAGACAAGATTAACTTCCAGAAAGTAAGATTCTACGTAAATGTTGAAAACATGGCAACTTTCACTAAACTGATGAAGATTGTAGACCCTGAAATTGTGAATGGAAATGCCAAGGTGTATCCTCTTCAGAGGACATGGGCTTTTGGCGTGAATGTTACATTTTAAAATTTTATGAACATGAAAAGAATAAACTATTTTATCGTATTATTCGTTTTCTTAGCATTGGGTACATCATGTAATGATGATTTCTTAGAGAGAAGTCCTCTTGATAAAATCAGCGATGCAAATTATTGGAAAACAACAAACGACTTAAAACTATATGTAAATAACCTGTACAGCAGAAACGACTTGTTAGCCCGTGAAGACGGATGGGGTTCGATAGGCCCGTACGGATGGGATGCGGATCAGGGTAGCGACACGCAGGTAAAGTATACGTATAATACACGGATGAACGGGGAAGAGACAATTCCCGATGATGGTTCAGGTTCGGGAACCAGCGGTTGGGGAACCGGCCAGTGGGAAGCATTACGCGATATCAACTATTTTTTGGATCACTATCAATTAGTAGAAGAACTTACTTCTTTTGACGATGTGAAACAATATGTTGGAGAGACTCTTTTCTTCCGTTCTATTTTCTATTTTTACAAATTACGTATGTACGGAGATTTGCCCTGGTGTTCTACTACCGTAACTACCTCATCCGATATTTTGTATGGGCCGCGGTTGCCTCGTAACCAGATAGTGGATTTTATTATGGCGGATCTGGATAACGCTATCGATTACTTGCCGGCATTCGCCGGATGGACGGGACGGGTAACAAAAGAAACCGCCATGGCTTTACAGGCCCGTATTGCCCTTTATGAGGGAACCTGGGAAAAATATCATGCCAATGATCCTTTCAAAGCGGCAGAAAACCAAAGTACAAAGTTTCTGGAAAAAGCGGCAAAGGTTGCAGGCGACCTTATCGCCATGTCGGAAGCGAACGGTTATCCCGGGCTTGACGGCGTAGGCAATGAATTTGGCTACCGGGATTTGTTCAATCAGGAAGACTATTCGGCAAGTAATGAAGTAATGTTTTGGCGAAAATACGATGTAGGTGCAATTACCAGTATCTGGGATCGCTATTCGGCAAACGGATCGGGAAGAGGTATAACTAAAAATCTGGTAGATTCTTATTTGAAAGCAGACGGAACGCCGGTAGAGCTTAATTATAATGACGCTACGCTCGTGAAAATAGCAGAAAACCGGGACCCGCGTCTGAGCCAAACGATTCAGATCAATGATAAAAAACATTATCGTTGGGAGAAAGCCAGCCCCTCGGTTTATTTTATAGCTCCCGCTTTCGACGGATGGGATTCGGAAGAATCCTGCCCTTCCGGTTACCAGGTTTATAAAGGACATAACTTCCGCTATGCCGAAGCGCGCCCAAATGGACAAGGCTTACAGGCGCTTATTTATTTCCGTTTCGGGGAGACATTATTATTATATGCCGAAGCCAAAGCGGAATTAGGAACCCTTACGCAAACAGACTTGGATAGGAGTATAAACAAATTACGCGATCGCGTCGGGATGTCGCATATGACTTTGAATGTCAAAAATGATCCTAATTTTGAATTTGCTTCACTGCCTCCTGTTATTCAGGAAATCCGTCGTGAACGAAAAGTCGAATTGGCTTGTGAAGGATTCCGGGTAGATGATATTATGCGTTGGGCGGCAGCAGGCGAATTAATCGCAGGTAAAATACCGGTAGGAGCAAAAATAGCTCAGTTTCAAAACTTCAAATTCGAAGACTACTTGCCGGAAGCAGCTCCTGACCTTAGCCGGCAATCGACTTTCGAGGAAAGGGTAAGCGCTCTGGAAACAGACGCAAACGGATATGTAAAAATATTCAAAAACACATTGAATGGCGGAACGCAAGGTTTTAAGTTTAATGTGAACAGAGATTATTTATATCCGATTCCAACCAACCAGTTAACGTTGAATCCTCAATTAAAACAAAATCCGGGTTGGGAATAAAACATGAATATTAATTAATCAGGAGTCGGCAGAATAAATGCCGACTCTTATTATAAATACATACAGCTATGATAAGTAAAAATAAATACCTGTTTGCAGGACTGTTTGTTTTGTTAACAGTATCAGTGAAGGCAAATCCGGACCAGGTAGTATGTGTACAGCTCGACCCTTTGAAAAAAGTATTGAAAGAACAAATATTCTTTGTGGAAAATAACGAAGTTTTTGCCGCGGCGAAAGGTGAAACCGTTACATATCAATTTGTAATACAAAGCCAACAGGCCATTAAAAACCTCCGGATGGAAGCCGGGAACCTCACGAATGGGAACAGCAGCATACCGGTAAGGATAAAAGCTTTTGTTGGTTACGTACATGCCGGACGTAGTACGCCGACGTATTCAAAAGACCGGCTTATTGCCGCCTCCGGGCTTTTCCCCGATCCATTATTGGAGATAGAGACTATTGACGTCCAGTCGTTGTCTAATCAACCCGTATGGTTTACGTATCCCGTCCCACACGACGCCAGGCCGGGAGAATATACGGCGGATATTACCTTTTCCGGCGAGATAGACGGCAAACCGTTTAACATACACAAACAGGTAAAAGCCCGGATATACGATGTGGCATTAACCGGACAAACCTTATGGGTCACCAACTGGTTTTCGTTGGCTCCCGACAGGCTTCGGTTAATGAATGATAACGAACCCGTAGAGCCTTATTCCGCCCGCTATTGGGAACTAATAAAAGCCATAGCCCGTAAGATGCGAGAGAACGGGCAAAATGTGTATATGATTTCACCGGTACATCTATGCCAATACAAAATAAAAGGGGAAAAGTATGATTTCGATTTTACTCATTTCGATAAAATGGTTGACCTCTTTATCCGTGAAGGCAATATGAAACGTATTGAAGGCGGGCATTTGGGAGAACGCTTGTCCCATTGGTCAAGTCCCTTTGGCGTCACCGTGCCTGTGATGCGGGGAAGTAAAATAGAATTTGAATGCAAACCATTAGAAAATGATACGGCCAAAGCGTTCTTCACCCAATTCATTCCGGCGCTTTTTAACCATTTAAAAGGCAAGAAATGGGACGCTATTTATATGCAGCATATCGCTGATGAACCGATCGAATCAAATACCCAGTCGTATATAGCTATTGCCAACGAGGTGAAAAGAATGGTTCCTGAAGTAGAAATCATAGAAGCAAACCATTCCAAAGAAGTGCAGAATACGATAAAAATATGGGTTCCCCAGCTTAATTATTATCATTCCGACTATGATTTTTATACCAGACAGCAAAACAAAGGCGACGAGGTATGGTTTTATACCTGCCTGGCTCCCCAGGGTAACTATGCAAACCGCTTTTTGGAACAACCGCTGATACAGACCCGTATCCTGCACTGGATCAATTATCGTTTCGGCGCGACAGGATATTTACATTGGGGGCTTAATTACTGGAACGAAAACCCGTATGGCGAAACGACCTCCGTCAATACGGAAAGCGGCAATACGCTGCCGGCCGGCGATTCCTGGATTACGTATCCAGCGAACGGGAAACTATATGGCTCAATCCGTCTGGAAGCCATGCGCGACGGAATAGCCGATTATGAATTGCTGAAACTGTATGAAAAGAACGACCCGGCAGCGGCCAAAGAGATAGCAAGAACGTTAGTATATCAGTTTGATTTATACGACAATAACATCGCCGCATTCCGTGCCAGGCGTATCGAACTGCTGGAAAAGCTAAGCCGAAACAACAGTAGATAGTTATTACTTTCGACCATATAAAATAATCGGAATAAGCGTTTAGATCGCACCATTATACTTCACGCGGGGTAATTTTGTGAGATGTTCACCTGTTCAAAGAGTTGGAAATTCAAGGACAAAAGTTTAAACAGGTTATTATGAGAAGTATCATTAATGGTATCAAAAAAACTT
>JAITRG010000254.1 GCA_031288515.1 Tannerellaceae bacterium | reverse complement strand
CGTTCAAGGTTCCGGACAATACCATAACCACCTTCTTTACCGATTCCAATCATAATTTGTGGATGGGTTCGTACGACCAGGGTTTCTTCGTACATTATCATAACAAGCAACAGTTTAATACCACGCACGGGAATCTGTATGACTGCGCAAAGAACCAGTCTGTCACTTCTATAGAAATGGATAAGAGTCAAAACCTGTGGATTGTTACCCGTATGCATAAAATTCTTGTATGGGATAAGGGCGATGCAAAAATACGGGAAATAAACCTGGAGTTTTTGTGGAAAGACAATCCGCATCATACGGATTGGGTGATTGCTGTCTTTGCAGATTCAAAGAACAATATCTGGCTGTCTACCCACCGGAAACTGGTGAAATGCCGCTATGTAAACAAAGGGCTTGAGCCTGTCCGGACGTTTTTCCTGCCCACCGCTATCCTGACCCTGGCGGAAGATGAGGAGGGATGTATCTGGGCCGCCGGTTCAGACGCCCATATTTATCGCCTGCCTGCCCAGGCTGCGCAATTTACCGGGATTCAGCTCTATCCCCAGGGGTATATGTTTACCAGCAAGCTGTTGCTGCTTGCAAACGGGAAATTGCTGCTGGCTTCCTTTGCCCGGAATCCGCTCCTGATGGATACAAAAACCCTGGCTACGGAAGAGATTCCCATTCTACCGCTGACGAGGGGCGCCGCCTTTGTACCCAATGTATTGTACGAAGATAAAGAGGGAGACATCTGGACGGGAAGCGTTGGGCATGGTTTATTCGTTTATAACCGGAATACGCAGGAGGTGCGGAAATCAGAAGGCATACCGTGCGACGAAATCAGCAGTATTATAGAAGATTCGCAGGGTAATATCTGGATAGGTACGCTTTACGGGCTGACAAAATACAACCGGAGAGAAAATTCGTTTATCACTTATTATTCTTCCGATGGAACCGGAGGGAACCAGTTTAACGAGCACGTAGTTTGTCGTTTGCCGGATAACTCTCTGGTATTCGGCGGAACGCACGGATTAACTGTTTTCGATCCCGAAGAGATTGCCGCACAAAAGACTATTCCCCTCTATATAGAAGAACTCCGGGCGGGCAACCGGCATCTCAAACTGAAAAGGGCGAACGATGCAAACTCTCCGGAGATTAGCCTGACGCATGATGAAAACAATATAGGCATATCCTACTCGGCGCTCGATTATAGCGAGTATCACCGGATTAAGTATGCCTACCGCCTGAAAGGATTTCATGAACGCTGGATGGACGTCCGCGACCTTCGCCAGGCTTTCTATTCCAACCTGCCCGCCGGCTGTTATACCTTTGAAGTAAAGATCGTAAGCAACGACCGGAGTGTGACGGAGAGCATCGCCTCCGTTCCTATCCGCATCCTGCCCGCTCCCTGGCTGAGCGCCCCCGCCATCGGCCTGTACGTCTTCGTGCTGCTGGCCGTCGTACTGTTTATCTTCTACCTCTTTTCCCGTATCCGGACGAACCGGGAGAGGGTGCAGCAGGCTGTCCGCGAAAAAGAACATGAACAATACGTCAACCGGATGAATATGGATTTCTTCGCCAATATATCGCACGAATTTCGCACGCCCCTTACCATGATTTCCGGCCCTGTAAGCTCTTTATGCCGCGACGAATCCATCAACGACGAAAACAGGCGACTGCTCCAAATCATACAGCGGAGCGTGGTACGAATGTTGCGCCTGGCGAACCAGATACTTGATTTCAGCAAACTGGATAACGACATGCTCCGCCTGGCGTTGCACCATACAGACATCATAAAAGAACTCAAGCTGATGATTGAAGTGTTCACCCAAAATGCCGGCGAAAAGAACATTACGCTCAACGCCTATGGCCTGGAAGACGTCTGCATGGCCTGGATTGATGCGGACAAACTGGATAAAATCGTAAGCAATCTCATTATAAATGCGCTCAAATTTACATCCTCGGGCGGACAGATAGACCTGCGCTTCGACATCGTCCCTCTCCCGGAAGCCCGGACGCTCTGCAGCCTCCTCCCCGGACAAACCGAAGCCTATTGGATCAAACTTACGGTCGAGGATAACGGCCGGGGCATACCTCCCGATCAGTTGGAAAACATCTTCAAGCGTTACTGCCAGATTGACGAATCGAAAAATGTCCGGATTAACTGGGGCACAGGAATCGGCTTGTATTATGCCCGGCGGCTGGCGGAGTTGCACGGAGGCCATCTTTTTGCCGGCAACCGTATGCAGGGAGGCGCCATACTGACGCTTCTGCTCCCGATGTACAAAAATCCGCCATTGTCTCTCGACAGCGAACCGGAAGAACAGGGCGGCCGACCGGCCGAAGCGCCACCTTCAACCGGGCAGGCGAAGCGTCCTCATCCTGGAGACGGGGATATAAAAGCCGGCAAAACCCCGGAAAACACCTTACTCATTGTTGACGACGACACGGATATTTCCCACTACATGAGGGAGCTTTTTTCCGCTTCTTACAGAGTTATTAATTGCTTCGACGCCGAGACGGCCCGGCAAATGACAGAAGAAACAGCTCCCGACCTGATTGTGTGCGACGTGATCATGCCCGGCATAAATGGTTATACGTTTTGCAAGTGGGTGAAAGAAAACCTGTCTACCTGCCACATCCCCGTTATTCTCCTTACGGCGAAAATGACCGTCGACGACCAGGTTGAAGGATTGAACGTAGGCGCCAATGCCTACGTAACGAAACCCTTCGACCCCGCTTACCTGACAGCCCTCGTACATTCGCAATTGCGCAACCGCGACAATGCCCGCAGGCTGCTGGCAGGTACCACACAGACCAATACCCTTGCCGACGACATGCTCAGCGCGCGAGACAAGGCTTTTATGGACAGCCTCTATCAATTGATGGAAAACGAGTTATCCAACCCTGAACTGAATATTACCCGCATGACGGAAGTCTTGCATATCAGTCGTACCAAATTCTATTACAAAATAAAAAGCCTGACCGGGGTTAACCCCAATGTGTTTTTCAAAAACTACAAACTGAACCGGGCTGTCGAATTGATGAAAGAAAACAAATATTCCCTGGCGGAAATAGCCGATATTACCGGTTTCAGCACAGCTTCCCATTTCTCCACCAGCTTTAAAAAACAATTCGGCAGCACGCCCAGTCAGTATATGAAGTAACAAGCGGCCTGCGGCTATACTGCGTGCGGGACCGTTTTGTGGCGGCAAATCCGGAAGGCCCGGACGATGAAGCGATAAGTTCCCGGCAAAAAAACCACCTGGGGGATTGTAACTCGTAACTCACATAACAATACAGATAAACTTTTGAACAAATAGAAAACCCTGCTTAAACATTTCAATAAATCATTTGAACAAACGAGCGAATCGCCGGGCTTGAACAACTCTATCTTCGCCCTCAATAAACCAATTTAATACTGAATTGATATGATACACATGAAATGTAAGCAAAAAAGAAAAACAAACCTGTTTCTCTTTCTCCTGATGATGAATGTAGTCTTTTTGTCTGCGCAAAATCAGATAAAAATTTCAGGAACAGTGAGCGACGCCGCGAATGAACCCCTGATTGGCGTCAACGTCAGCGAAAAGGGAACCGTAAACGGTACGGCAACGGACGTCAACGGACAATATACGCTCTCCGTCTCGCCGGGCGCTACGATTGTTTATTCCTACATCGGTTACATAAGCCAGGAAAGACCGGCAGTAGCAGGTACGATGAACAACGTTACGCTGGCGGGAAATATGCAGACGCTGGACGAAGTAGTCGTAGTAGGCTATGGCGTACAGAAAAAGAGTTCGGTAACGGGCGCCATCTCGCAGGTGAAAGCCGAAGATATGCTCAACCGTACGATCACCCGCCCCGAACAGGCTTTGCAGGGAAAGACCGCCGGGGTGCAGATCGTGCAAGGCTCGGCTGCGCCGGGTTCGTCGCCCGACGTACGTATACGCGGATTGAGTTCCAATTACAGCAGCTCGCCGCTCTTTGTGGTAGACGGACGTATCGCAACAAACGGCATCGGAGGAATAGACCCCAATGATATTGAGAGTATGGAAGTGCTGAAAGACGCTGCCTCGTCGGCCATCTACGGTATTGCGGCCGGCAACGGCGTGGTGCTGATTACGACCAAGAAGGGAACGACCGGCAAAACGTCCATCAGCTACGATTTCCAAACTTCGGCGCAAACCATTGCGCGCATACCCCAGGTGATGAATGCCGAACAGTATATCGACTATATGACCGAGGCGCAATACCTCTCGATGGATGCTATCATGCAGAACTACGATTTCAGAACGAATACCGACTGGGCCAAAGAGGCCTTCGAACCCTCGATGATGATGCGCCACAACCTCGCCTTCCAGGGTGGCAATCCGGCGGGGGCGTATTACCTCTCGTTATCTTACTTAGACAACGACGGCTACGTGAAGGGCGACGCCGATTCCTACCGTCGCTATACGGCGACCATCAACGGCAGCTATAA
>JAITRG010000223.1 GCA_031288515.1 Tannerellaceae bacterium | reverse complement strand
AAAAAAAAGAAGCTGTCTCTACATGCGAGACAGCTTCTTTTTTCTCTTTTGATAGCAAACGGTTGTAAATTTCTTTACTTAATAATATCTGATAATTCAGCGCCTGCTTTAAATTTAACGGCTTTGCGCGCAGGAATGTCTATAGGCTCTTTAGTTTTTGGGTTAACGCCTTTACGTGCGGATTTTTCGGCAACTGAAAAAGACCCAAAACCCAAAAGAGCTATTTTTCCTCCTTTTTTCAATTCGGAAGAGACAATTTCCACAAAAGCTTCTATCGCTTTTTTCGCATCAACTTTGCTTAAGCCGGATTTTTCAGCTACAGCACCAATAAATTCAGTTTTGTTCATGATGGTTCAATAATTATTTATATTACACAAATCTAATAAT
Source organism: Tannerellaceae bacterium (assembly GCA_031288515.1). Taxonomy (GTDB): domain Bacteria; phylum Bacteroidota; class Bacteroidia; order Bacteroidales; family Tannerellaceae; genus DFXE01. Next base: position 4,261 of record JAITRG010000223.1, on the reverse strand, counting down.
GTCCTCAAGTTGGCTCCAAATGTAGTTTTATTTTAATATACTACAAAGGAAAAGAAGTTTTTTTTATCGTTTTCCCATGTTTTGTTACCAACTACGCCAGAAATACCAAATAATATATACCTTTGCCACTATAAAAAGATGATAATATGATGAATTATAACAATTCAGGTTTTCTTAGTTCCATACCTGCAGTAACTAAAAACCTGATAATAATTAATGTGATTTTTTGGATAGCGAGTCTCGTCTTACCCAGAGTTAATATTGATTTGGCGGATTGGCTTGCCCTGTATTATCCCGGCTCTGAAAACTTCAACCCGATTCAATTGGTATCTTATATGTTCCTGCATGATACGCATTCTATTGCGCACTTATTCTTTAATATGTTTGCGGTGTATATGTTCGGGCGAACGCTTGAACAGGTCTGGGGGTCGAAACGTTTTCTTGTTTACTATATGATAACGGGGGTAGGAGCCGGATTGATTAATATACTGGTAGCGTTCGTACGGATCAAATCTGTTGAGAAAGGCTTATCGCCCGACGTCATCAGCCAGGTGTACCGCGAAGGTTGGCAAGTCTTCAGCGAAGGAATGAACTATACCGGTTTGGCGGGGCAACTGAACTTACTGATCAATATACCTACGGTAGGCGCTTCGGGCGCCGTATTCGGCGTATTGCTGGCGTTTGGCGTCCTGTTTCCCAATATACCTTTATATATAATGTTTATACCGGCGCCTGTCAAAGCCAAATACTTTGTTATCGGATATGGTTTGATCGAACTGTTCCTTGGCTTTGCCAATTTCAGAGGAGACAATGTCGCTCATTTCGCCCATTTGGGAGGCATGCTGTTTGGCTATTTTTTAATCCGTTACTGGAAAAAGATCGATGCAAAGAATGGAAAGTATTTTTGGTAACTTACAGCGTCTCTTCCGTAGCGGGAGTATTCTTACGAAATTTATATATATAAATGCGGGGGCCTTTATTGTTATTCGCCTTGCAGCCGTGCTTTTTATTCTTTTTAATGTACAACCTGTTTCTTTCCTGCACTATTTGCAGATACCGTCTTCTCCCCTGCAACTATTATACAGGCCCTGGACAATCATTACCTATATGTTTACCCATTATGACTTTCTGCATATTTTATTCAATATGTTATGGCTGTATTGGTTTGGAAAGATATTTCTTCAATTTTTCACGCCGCGCCGGTTAGGAGGCGTCTATATATTGGGCGGGATAGCGGGGGCGGCCTTGTTTATGCTCGCTTATAACGTATTCCCTTATTTCCGGACAATGGCGTCGAGCAGCGCATTGATTGGGGCGTCGGCGTCGGTAATGGCCATTGTGTTTGCCGTTTCTTTTTACAGGAAAGAGTACGAAATAGCTTTATTGTTTATCGGAAGAATCAAATTAATATATCTTGCATTAGGGACATTCGTATTAGATTTCCTGGCAATCGCTTCTACGAATGCAGGAGGGCATATTGCTCATTTGGGAGGCGCCTTTTTTGGTATTTGGTTTGCCTCGAGGATGAAAGCGGGGAAAGACCTTACGGCTCCCATGAATCGTTTGATAGACAAGATTGTTAATATAGGAAAGCGGAAGCCGGAGATGCATGTTTCATACAAACGGGCTGAAACGGATTATGATTATAATGCCCGTAAGCGCAAGGAACGTATAGAGCTGGACGCTATCCTGGATAAATTGAAACATTCCGGCTATGAAAGCCTTTCGTCCGAAGAGAAAAAACGATTATTTGACGCCAGTAAGAAGTAACAGGTTGGCATGAGAGGGCATATTTTTAAACATATAATTAAATACATCTTTGCGATAGCCAACGTGCTGGCGGCATTATTGATGATTGCTTCCGCTTTTTCAGACCGCGTCCCTCCTGAAAAAAGCCTGTTGTTTTCTTATCTGGGATTGCTTTTCCCTTTTATCTGTTTGCTGAATGTGTTTTTTATTGTCTACTGGCTGCTCTTTCGTCACTGGAAGTATCTTCTGATAGGAGTCTTTACCTTTATTATATGTTGGCAATCGGTGCGCAGCTACCTTCCGTTGCATTTTGAAAAGGAATCCGTTCCCGGGGAAAACGTAATCAAAGTACTTACCTACAATGTAATGGGATTTGCCTATAAAGACCATACCGGGAAGTCCCCTAATGAAATCATCAACTATATCGCCGGGTCGAATGCCGACATTGTCTGTATGCAGGAATATTATTTCCACAAATCAGGGAAAGGGCTTACTGTTGCAAAATTAGACAAAGCCTTGGGTATGTATCCGTACAAGTCTGTTGTCTTAGTGAATAACAGTAATTGGGGATTGGCTGTTTATTCAAAATACCCGATATCCAATTCGCGGCGGATCGACTACAAAAGTAAAAACAACGGCTCTTCCATTCACGAAATAGATATCAACGGGAAAAAACTCACCCTGATAAATAATCATCTGGAGTCGTTTAAGCTGACGATGGAGGATAAGACCCGTTATTCGGACTTTATAAAAGGAGTAGGCGCCGAAACGTTCGATGGTTTAAAAGGGACGATACAGCAAAAATTGGGCCCCGCTTACCTGATACGCGCCGGGCAAGCAAGGGCAATAGCCAAAGAGGTACAACATGCGAAGAGCGATTACCTGCTGGTGTGCGGCGATTTCAACGATACCCCTGTATCCTATGCCCACCGTACGATACAGGGAGCGTTATCGGACGCTTTTGCCGAATCGGGCCGGGGACTGGGCGTAACATACAATCAAAACTTTTTTTTGTTCAGGATCGATAATATACTGCATTCATCCAATATGCAGGCCCTCAAATGCCAGGTAGGCAAAGTGAAATACTCCGACCATTATCCCCTTTGGTGTTATTTTAAATTAGCCGAATAGCGCTCGTACGCCGCCTGCTATTTAATCCATACATGAGTAATTTCGCCGATATACATCTTATGCATTTGTTTGCCAGACCACTCGCCGCGTATTTTTTCATCATTTACCGCTTCCGTGCTTAATGGCTGCGCTATCAGTTTACGGCATTCAATAATCATCCAGGCTTCGCTGAAAGCCCTGTTGCCTTCCGGCGTTGCCACCGGGGTAAGCCCCGAGCCTTTCACTTTATCCGTATCTCTTCCGGAGACGCTCCCGCAATATTGAAGCGCATCCCGGTATGCTTCGGTATAGAAAGACAGGGTAAACGTATCGTTCTTTTCCATTAATTGATACGTATAACGCGCAGGATTAATAAAACAGAAGGCAACCGGCTTACCCAGCAATTGCCCCAACCCGCCCCAACTGGCTGTCATCATATTAAAAGAAGAGTCGTCGCCCACGGTGATAAGCATCCAGTCTTCCGATACCATTTTAATAATATTCCCGGGTATTTTATCGGGAGATACCTGCTTGTAGCCTTGTAGCGGAGACGATGTTTCGGATTGCGAAATAATATGTTCGCTCGCCGGCGAAAATACGTCCGCCTCTGTTTGTTGAGGTGTAACGGACTGTATCATAGCAGATTTTGCCAATAAGGATTCTGCTTCATTCAATAGATTGGCGGCATAATCGATTGTTGCGATACGAAACTTGCCGTTTAGCCTGGCGAGCTTTCCTTTCATTAAGGCGTTTTTATCCGAAATCCATTCTTCGGCCGTGTATCGTTCCGGTTCGCGTTTGTAGGATACATTGTACTCGTAGCGTATATTTTGTATGGAGAGACTACATATATTTCCATTACATTTAATAATCATTTGGTACGACATAAGCGAGCGGTCTAACGAAAGGGCATTGTCGGCAAAAATCAGATAATCTTCTCCCAAAGCGGCGATATCGCCTTTTTCTTTGTTTGCGTAAACCACCCGGTTCTTATCCTTATCGAACCGTTTATTAGCCCAGAGCAATAACATATCATACAATTGGCTTTGGGATAAAGACGGCGCGGTAATATCCTTGGAGAAAACAACTTTCCCGTTTTCTTCCGGCACAGCCCCTGCCAGGTATTTTTCATCCGTCTGAGCGAAAATGAGCGCAGGGAAAAAGGATAATAATAACCTGAGTTCGACGTAAAAAAGCAAGAAAAAATTTGGTAAGCCGGATAATTTTTATTATCTTTATAGCTGTAAATCAATAAAATAAATAAAGATTATGGCACAGCTTACTATCGACAAAATTACCGAAATTTATTGTATTGCAGACGATTTTTGCAAAGAATTTTCAAAAGAGACCAAAAAGCACCAAATTCATCCTGACGACGGCAAACGGCATCGAAACTGCTCAT
>JAITRG010000070.1 GCA_031288515.1 Tannerellaceae bacterium | reverse complement strand
GATTTTGCTTGTTGTCTTCTTTTTCTTGTTCCAGGTCTTCTTGAATTTGCTGAATATCCTTATTGCCCTCTGCCGGAGGCGAAAAAACGCAGACTACATTTAGAGGAATAAAATCTTTGCTTGTTTTTTGTTTTTGTTTTTGAACTTCTTTAAAAAGGTCATAATATTCTATCGCATGCTTTCACTGCATAGATTTGATATGGGCGCATTATCAATAGTTTTTGCTCGCTCTCGACCAAAACCATGTATTTACTAATCATTTCACCCAACGTACATTTGGGTAGAAACTTTTCTGCAAAAGAGTCCAAATGTGTAATCTTCTTATTCTGTTCATCTGCAAATTGATATACAGGCAAGAACTGTTCATCAGCGTTAAAGCTAAAATGCTGATTTTTGTTGTTGGAAAAATAATACGTATTACTTCTATTGCTAACGATAAACAATTGCATAAAGCAAAGCAACGAGTTTGTATAACCATTGCCGGCATCGTTTTTATATTCAACGATTTGCTGCATTGCTTTTCCTGGTGAAATTTCCAATGTTTTTAATTCAACCTGAACTACCGGGATACCATTAATAAGAATAATGACATCATATCGATGGTTGCTGTTTTCTGTATTTATTCTCAATTGATTGATAACCTCATACTCATTCTTACACCAGTCTCTTATGTTTACCAGCGTATAATGTAAAGGCGTACCATTTTCACGTTGGAAATAATTCCTGTCACGCAACAATTTTGAAGCAGTAAACACGTCAGGTGTTATAATTTCGGTTTTCAGTCGTTCAAATTCATTTTCAGTTAATTTTATCCGATTGAGAGTCTCAAATTTTTCTCGAAAATTTTGTTCAAGAGAGTTTCTGTCGCGAATATCTCCGCGATAAGAGTATTTGAGTTCTTTTAACTTTTTTATAAACAGCTCTTCTATTTGAGATTCTCTTGCCATAGATACCAATGTTTCTAAAATGAATTAATTAAGAGCCCCAAAGATAAAGAATAATATCCAATAATTGGTTAAAACGACAATCTTACCCTTGAGACTTATCTGTTTTTCAATATGTTAAGTATTTGATAAGATGAGATGAGGGAAACGCACCGAAAATCAACCGTTTAGAAAGACGTTTACTTTTTCCTTCCCCTATTCTCCTTCTGAATCACAGATGGTTTAATCTTTTGTGTAAAGTTATTGCGCAACTTTCAGCGTGAAAACTTTCCAAGTATTCGGGGTTGCGGCTTTTTTGAATTTTGTATCTTTACGCGGTCTTATTGCAAAAAATAATCGGAATGGAAGATAATAACCCGGGGAGAATACAATGAAGGTATGATCGAACTACTGAATACCGGCTATTTTTATGCCGATGGGGGGGCGATGTTCGGCGTTATTCCTAAAACGGCCTGGCGGCGGCGGTATCCTGTTAATGATAAGAACGGGTGTGTGCTGGCTATGCGGAGTGTGCTGGTTACTACCGGCGAGGGGAGAATTATCCTCATAGATAATGGGGCTGGGAATAAGCGCCTGAAGCAATTCAGCTATTATAACTTCTTCGACTTGATTGATTTGAATGACGCGCTTATCAAACGGGGTATTTCTCCCGGACAAATCACAGACGTGGCGCTTACGCATCTTCACTTTGACCATTGCGGCTATACGACATATAAGGATGAGAAGAGTGGGGAACTCCGCCTTTCCTTCCCTGATGCAACGCACTGGGCGAGCCGGAAGCAATGGGAGAATTGCCTGCAACCTAATCCGCTGGAAAAAGATTCGTTGCTTATTGAAAATATCCGGCCGGTAGCCGACGCCGGTAAACTTCGACTGATTGACGAGGATACCCGCCTTTGCCGTGAAATAAATCTCCGTTTGTACGATGGGCATACGCCCGGGCAAATTGTGCCGTATATCCAAACTCCTGAACGTACCGTCGTTTTTGCGGGAGACGTTATTCCTTTGGCGGCAAGCGTATCTCCCGGATGGATCTCGGCATACGATACCTTCCCGGTCGCCTCCTATTATGAGAAGGTTCGCCTGCTGGAAGAGGCTGCCAATGAAAAACAAGCCGTTATTTATTGCCACGACGCCTACACGCCCTGCACCGGTATAAAAAAGATAAACGGCTCTTATAAGGCCGGCACTAAAATAGAACTTACCTGATAAAAACAACTGCATTATGTTCAAGAGAGATTTGCTTATTTTCGTATCGTTGCTTTCCTTTCATTTCCTTTCGGCGGAAGAAATTAACATAAACCGTTTCCGCTATGCCGGGCCGTTTGAAGTAAAAATGCCTTTTATCGTAGACAGCCTGAACGTAAAAGGGGAAAAATATACCGGGAAAGAACTCCTGAAGACGGCGCTTTCTTTCACCCCCGTCAGACAAAGCACGCAAACGGTTGAAAGCCTGCTTCCTGCCGGAACAAACGCTCCATACGCCTTGCATCTGGCGTCTTTTTACCTGAACAGCGATCGCTATGCCAAAGGAACCTTGTCTGTCGCAGGAGAAGGATTGTACGAAGTATATATCAACGATAAGCTGCAAACGTTGTCGGGCGGGGAAATAAAACTCACATTAGAACCCCGTTCGTATGAAGTTGTCATCAAATATCTTCTGAAAAACGAAGAGAATACGCCGCTAAACGTATCTTTTAAAACGGAAGGCGACGCCATCATAACAGCCGGTACGAGTCCTGAGCGGACATACATGCTGAGCGACATAACGGACGGGCTTCGGATAGAATCGGCAAGTATTTCTCCTGACGGCAACTATATTATTGTTGCTATGCAGGAAACACGTCCGGGAGGGAAACAGGCTTCTTATACAAACATTATCGATAAGGCTACCGGACGCGTTATCCTTTCAAACGACGGTCAATCCCGGAATATGCGGTGGATGCCTAAAACAAACCGGGTTTGTTATACCCGCGAAGGTATGCAGGGGAAAGAGCTGGTTGCGCTCGACCCGGCAACAAAAGCGGAATCCGTTCTTGCCGTAAACCTGCCGGATGGTTCTTTTACCTTCTCTCCTGCGGAAGATTTCCTTTTATTTTCCATACGTGAGAAAGGCCCCGAAAAGGATAAAGATATACAGGAAATACTTGTGCCCGACGACCGCCAGCCGGGATGGCGCGAGAGAACCTTTATCCACCGGTACGATCTGGCAACCGGTCTGCTCCAGCGATTGACATTCGGGCATACCTCTACCCTGCTCAACGATGTGTCGGATGATGGCAGGTATATCCTGTTCAGTTGTCGGGAGCCGTTCCTGGCCGAAAGGCCTTTCAGCCGTACGTCCGTTTACCGGATGGATTTGCAAACCATGCAGACAGATACCCTTTTCAGGCATGAAAAGTTTATCGCAAGGGTACAGTTTTCGCCTGACAGGAAACAGTTACTGGTTGGAGGATCCGGAGAAGCGTTTGATCATACAGGCCTGCGTATTGCCGGGGGGCAAACGTCTAATACAAGCGACAGCCAGTTATTCCTGTATGATTTATCAGGCAAGAAGGTTACGCCTCTTACGAAAACGTTCGACCCGTCCGTAGACAAATTCGTTTGGAACAGGTTCGATAAACAAATCTATGTGCTGGCGAAAGATAAGGATTATGTGCGCCTTTATTCGATAGACCCTGTAAAAAACAAGATTAAAAACATCCCGGTGAAAGAAGAGGCGCTTTCCGATATTTCATTCGCCGCTAACGCGCCCGATATGGCCTATTGGGGGATGAGCGTTTCCAACGCCCAACGTTTGTATACGCTCGATCTCAGGAAAGAGACTTCTACCTGCATAACAGACCTGTCGAAAGAACTTTTGAAGGACGTCCGGCTGGGGGAAGTAAAAGATTGGAATTTCGTATCTTCGTTTGGAGACACCATTTACGGACGGTATTATCTACCGCCTCATTTTGATCCGGGCAAGCAGTATCCGCTGATTGTTAATTACTATGGGGGAACCACTCCTACCGCCCGCGTACTGGAGAGCCGTTATCCTGCGCATGTGTACGCCGGGTTGGGGTATATCGTTTATATCCTGCAGCCAAGCGGCGCCACCGGATTCGGACAGGAATTTTCGGCGCGCCATGTGAATGCCTGGGGAAAGCAAACCGCCGAAGAAATTATGGAAGGAACCAAGCAGTTCTGCCGGGAACATCCCTTTGTGAATGAAAAGAAAGTAGGCTGTATGGGCGCTTCGTATGGGGGATTTATGACGATGTATCTGCTTACGAAGACCGATTTGTTTGCCGCAGCCATGTCGCACGCCGGCATCAGCAATATCGCCAGCTATTGGGGAGAAGGCTACTGGGGATATTCCTACAGCGCGCTGGCCAGCGCCGACAGCTATCCCTGGAATGCCCGCGATATGTACGTAAACCAAAGCCCGCTGTTCAGCGCCGACAGGGTGAATACGCCTATCCTGTTCCTGCACGGCTCGGCGGATACCAACGTCCCGGCAGGCGAAAGCATCCAAATGTTTACAGCCCTGAAGCTGCTGGGCAAAGAAACTGCGCTTATACAAATAGAAGGAGAAAACCATCATATCCTCCACTATGATAAACGTATCAAATGGAACCACAGCATTTACGCCTGGTTTGCCAGATGGCTCAAAGACCAGCCCGAATGGTGGGAGGCTCTTTACCCGAAGAAAAACCTATGATTGCTTCGGAGGATAATCCAGCGTATAGTGCAGCCCGCGGCTTTCTTTTCTGTCGATTGCCTGGCGCATAATCAGGTAGCCGGCGTTTATCATGTTACGCAGTTCGCAAATATCTTTGGAGGCAACGGAACGTTTGAATAAATCTTCCGTTTCTTCATAGTTGATATCCAAACGCTCCCAGGCGCGTTTCAGGCGGAGGTCCGAGCGTACGATACCTACGTAGGCACTCATGATTTGTCCTACTTCCTTGGCGCTTTGGGTAATTAATACCATTTCTTCGGAGGCTTGCACGCCTTCGTCGTTCCAGGCCGGGATATCTTCCTGATATGTATAGGAATCGACTAAGGGGATAGAATGTTTGGCGGCAGCGTCGGCATAAACTACGGCTTCAATCAGGGAATTAGACGCTAAGCGATTCCCGCCGTGCAGCCCGGTGCACGAACATTCGCCCGCCGCATACAAGCGTTTGATAGACGAACTGGCATTGATGTCTACCCATATGCCCCCGCACAAATAATGGGCAGCCGGAGCTACCGGGATATAATCTTTTGTAATATCAATCCCAATCTCCAGGCACTTCTTATAGATATTGGGGAAATGCTTTTTGGTTTCTTCCGGGTCTTTATGCGTCACATCCAGAAATACATGGTCGTCTCCACGCAGTTTCATTTCGTTGTCAATCGCACGGGCTACAATATCGCGCGGGGCTAATGAGAGGCGTTCGTCGTATTTCTGCATAAATTCTTCGCCGTCCATGGTGCGAAGCGCTCCTCCATATCCGCGCATAGCCTCTGTAATCAGGAACGACGGACGGTCGCCCGGATGATACAAGGCGGTAGGGTGAAACTGTACGAACTCCATATCCTTTACCGTCCCTTTGGCTCTGTACACCATGGCTATCCCATCGCCGGTAGCCACCAGCGGGTTTGTTGTCGTCTGATAAACCGCTCCGATACCTCCGGTAGCCATCAGCGTTACTTTCGAGAGGAAGGTATGGATAGCGCCTGTTGCCAGGTTCATTATATAAGCGCCGAAACATTCAATGTCAGGCGTCTGGCGGGTAACCGTTACGCCCAGATGGTGCTGGGTAAGTATCTCTATGGCGAAATGATTATCGAACACCGTTATGTTGGGATGCCTCCGCACGGCCCGTATCAGGCTATCCTGTATCTCGGCGCCGGTAGAATCTTTATGGTGGAGGATACGAAACTCCGAATGGCCTCCTTCCCTGTGCAAATCAAAGTTTCCCTGCTCGTCTTTATCAAAATCAACGCCCCAACTGATAAGCTCTTTAATTTGCCGGGGAGCGTTGCGAACGACCAGTTCCACCGTTTCGCGGTTACTCAGCCAATCGCCGGCAATCATCGTATCCTCAATATGTTTCTCGAAATTATCGGCAAGCAGGTTCGTTACCGAAGCAATCCCCCCCTGTGCAAAATACGTATTCGCCTCTTCCAGATTCGTTTTAGCAATCAAAGCCACTTTCCCTTTATTTGCCACCTTCAAGGCAAAACTCATCCCGGCTATCCCGGAACC
>JAITRG010000021.1 GCA_031288515.1 Tannerellaceae bacterium | reverse complement strand
GCGTTTTCCGATAAACCCTCGTCTACCCGTATCTTACGGAAATGAAAGTTTGAATTTTCCTGCGGAAAAAGAGGAAAAATAATGCACATAGACAGCAAAATCAGGCGTAATGTACTTTTCACCATGACATATTTTTTTTAAGATACAAAAGAAAGGCTCGCTACCTTTCGAAAAAGGCTCGCTTCCCCGCGGCATCGGGTCGTTTCCCTTCGGAAAGGGCTCGTTTCCCCACGGCATCGGCTCGCTACCCTTCGGAAAGGGCTCATTTCCCCGTGGCATTGGCTCGTTTCCACACGGCATCGGCTCATTTCCCCGTGGCATCGGCCCGTTTCCCCGCGGCATCGGCTCGTTTCCAAGCAGGAAGCAATCCGTGAAACCATATCGTTTGTATTTTCAATTCAGCAGTCAAATGTATGCGAAATTTCTTAGACGCGGACAGGCAGGCGATATGGCGGCTCTCCAAAATAAGCGTATTTTATAGTCAATCAATGATATTTTTCAGTCAAACGGGAGTTTGTCTTCATTTTTATCCTTTTTTCATCAAAAAATAGTTTTCTCCGGGAGACATATTACTATAGCTTTGCGTTACGAAAAAATAACGCTTAATGAAAATAGATTATGAAAAAGTACATTCATTCACTGACTTTTTTGTTTTTATGCCAATGGATTATTCCGGCTCCGGAAACAGTCGTTACAACCGGCAGCATCTGTATAAAATCACCCGGCAACCCGGCTGTTGCATACGCCTTGCGGGAAGATGCGGACGGCTACCTCGCGGCAGAGCGGGAACTCCCTTTATCCATACGGCGCGAGACGTCGGAAACGCCTGAGGCAACCCGGATCAAAGTAACCCTGACAGCCAGGGAAAAGGTATATTACAGCTACGAAGAAATATGCCCGTTGCCTGCGGTAAACCATGCCGATTGCCAGTTCTATATGCCCGGATTCTGGTATCGCCGTAACCTGCGCTCTCCCAAAGAAGCTCCTTCTTTCTATACAAGCGACAGTTGGCAGGTGCGGGAAGACCGGCTGAGCGCGCCGCTCACAGGTATCTATAATGAGAAAAACGGCGATTATTACACGGTACTGCGTTTGGAAAAATCAAGGGATGAAGCGCTAACGACCCATGCCTCGGGCGAAGTGATCCTCAGCGGGCGAACGTCTCTGGGATTTACCGGCTTCCGGAATATTGCCGGCCGCGCAGCCCTGGCGTTCGGCTTTCCTTACCACGAAGCGCCCCGTACCTACATTCGCAAACTAACCCTTATCCCTCCCGTACAAGCCTTTGAAAAACTCGAAAAAGGAGAATCCCGCGAATTGCTTTGGGAGATACGGAAAGGGAACGCCCCGGATTATTCTGCGTTTATTGCCGACACATGGACGTATGCCTTCGATACGTTCCGTCCGCAGGAAGTAAAAACGCCTTACGACAGGGCGTCGGCCAAAAAGGTATTATCCGGTTTCTTTACCGGAAGCTATGTAGACCGGTATGAGCTGAAGTATTTTTCAGGCGTACATATGCGTACGGACGATTGCGAAAGCACGGCTTCGGTAGAAGTTGGGTTTGTAGGGCGCGTGCTGCTGAATGCGTTCAATGCCCTCGAATACGGAGAAGAAACAAACCGGGCAGATCTGGTGGGAAAAGCAAACAGCGTCTTCGACAGCTACCTTGCCCATGGATTTACGCCGGGCGGCTTCTTCCGTGAATTTGTAAATTATGAAAGGGGAGAAGAAGAAACCATTTTCAGTATCCGCCGCCAGTCGGAAGGCGCTTTTGCCATCCTTCATTATTTGGATTACGAGAAGAAAAAAGGACGGAAACATCCCGGATGGGAAACGAAAATAAAAACGCTGCTGTCTAATTTCAGCAAGCTGCAAAACGCCGACGGCAGCTTCCCCCGGAAATTCGACGACCATCTTACGCCGTCCGACGCCTCCGGAGGCAGTACGCCCTCGGCCACCTTGCCGCTTACGATGGCCAGTCATTATTTCAACGATAAATCCTGCCTGGAGTCTGCCCGCCGGACGGCCCTTTACCTGGAAAAAGAACTGATAGCCAAAGCCGATTATTTTTCGTCTACATTAGACGCTAACTGCGAAGATAAAGAAGCCTCCTTATACGCCTCCACGGCCATGTATTACCTGTCGATGGCAGTTCCCCCGGGGAAAGAACGCGAACATTATGCCGACTTGTGCAAGCAGGCCGCCTATTTCTGCCTCTCCTGGTACTACCTGTGGGACGTGCCTTTCGCCCGTGGACAGATGCTGGGCGACACAGGTTTCCTTTCCAGAGGCTGGGGAAACGTATCGGTGGAAAATAATCATATAGACGTATTCATCTTCGAATTTGCAACGGCGCTGGACTGGCTGGCCGCCGAACGGAATGAACCGCGCTTCTCGGCCTTTTCGTCCGTAATCAAAACGTCCATGCTCCAACTGATGCCGGTAGAAGGGAGCCTGTTCAATATCGGGAAAGCCGGCTATTACCCCGAAGTAGTTCAGCATACTGCCTGGGACTATGGCAAGAACGGTAAAGGATTCTACAACGATATCTTTGCCCCGGGCTGGACGGTAGCTTCCCTCTGGCAAATGTTATCGCCGGACAGGGTAGCCGGGTTTTTCAATCGGAAACAGTCGTCCTTTTAACGAAAACAATTATCCTTTAAACAGAAACAGTCGTCTTGTTAACAGAAACAGTCGTCTTGTTAACGGGAACAGTCATCCTTTTAACGGGAACAATCATCCTTTAAAAATAATATTTTATGAAAAGAAAAGTAAAACGCTTATGCACAAAGCTCAGTATGATATGTCTGCTGACGCTGACGTATGTAGCCTCTGTCGTTGCGCAGGGGAAAACAGTGAGAGGAACCGTACTCGACGCCGCCGGTGAGCCGGTAATCGGCGCGAATGTAATTCAGAAAGGAACCACAAACGGCGTCATAACCGATATCGGGGGTACATTCTCCCTGGAAGTTCCGCCTTCCGCCACGCTGCAAATATCATATATTGGTTTTCAGGCCGAAGAAGTCGTTGTCGGCTCCGGCACAGATTTTACAGTCATCCTGAAAGACGCAGGTATCGGGCTGGAAGAAGTAGTCGTAATCGGATACGGCACAGTAAGGAAAGGAGACCTCACAGGCGCCGTATCCGTTATCGATACGGACGATATAAAGAAAAGCCCGTCGGCCTCGCTAACCAGCCGGCTGCAGGGGCTTGCCACAGGGGTGAATGTAAGAAGTACCGGTAAGGCGGGCGAAGATTCGCAGATCGAAATCCGCGGCGTAGGCACATTAAGCAACAGAGACCCGCTCTGGATAATTGACGGCATGATCAGTAATCCGGGAATGAATTTCAACCCTGCCGACATTGAATCCATACAGGTGCTGAAAGACGCTTCCGCGGCGGCCATCTACGGCTCCCGCTCTGCCAACGGGGTAATCATCGTTACCACCAAAAAGGGAAACAAAGGCCCGATGAAGATAGGAGTGAACGTCAGAGAAACCCTGGAATGGAGCCCGCAGTTCGACCTGATGACTGCCGCCGACTATAAGAAATATAACGATATGGCCTATACGGAAGGTATCCGTAACGGCTCATGGGGCGGCGAGCTGCAGAAACATGCCGCTTTCGATACCGACTGGCAGGATGAAGTGTTCCGTACCGGCCTTGTGCAGGATTACAACGTATCCCTTTCAGGCGGAGGAGACTCCGGCGGCTACTTCGTTTCGGGCGGTTACTATAAGAACCAGGGCGTCTCGTACGGAAACGAATTCGACCGTTACAGCTTCCGCGTAAATACGGAAGGCAAAAGGGGCATGTTCTCTTTCGGCGAAAACCTTTCTTATACGTATGCCGATAAAGACCCTTTGCAGACCAATCCCTATAACGACGTGGTGCGTATGATGCCCACCATCCCCGTATACGATGCAAACAACCCGGGCGGCTACGGCTATGGAGACGCCAACGCCAATACCTTCGGAACTAATCCGATAGCGCGGGAAGACCTCGAAGACCAGAAAGAAAAAACCAACCGCCTCAACGGATCGGTCTGGGCAGAGTTCAAACCCTTCTCCTTCCTTTATTATAAGCTGAATGCCGGTATGGACCTGGAATTCTGGAACCGCTCCTGGTTCCGCGGGGAGGGCAACTGGACGCGCAACCAGGAATACCGCAGCCCCGAAAGCGTAAAGGAAAAAAGGCATACCTACACCCGCCTGGTAGAGCATACCCTGAACTTTAACGACGATTACGGCAAACATCACGTCGACGCCGTAGCGGGAACCACTTACCAGACGTACGAACGGGAATTTCTCACAGGCTCGCGCCTGAACTTCCCCATCGTAGGCGACGACTACCTCACGGTACTGAACGCCGGGCAAGGCAACCAGCAAAACAGCAATGCCATTTATCAAAACGCGATGATTTCCTACCTGGGGCGGGCGAATTATATCTACGACTATAAATACTACCTGACGGCAACCCTTCGCCGGGATGGAACTTCCCGCCTGTCGCAGGAGAACCGCTGGGGCAATTTCCCCTCTTTCTCGGCCGCCTGGCGTATCTCTAACGAACCGTTCTTCTCCGTTCCCTGGGTAGACGACCTGAAGCTGCGCGGCAACTGGGGGCGCCTGGGCAACTCGGCCATTGGCGACTGGGACTATCTGGGAACCATCAACCAAAGCCTGGTTACCGTAATAGGGGGAACCTTGAAGCCGGGCGCCGCCCAGGTGAAGATGGTAAACAGCAACCTGCGCTGGGAAACCAAGGAGACGACCAATATCGGCCTTGACGCCCTGTTCCTGAACCATCGCCTCGGAGTTAGCGCCGAATACTACGTATCCAACACCAAAGACGTATTAACCGATATGCCGATTGCTATTTCTACCGGCAACCAGGGAGGAGCCCCCAAAGCCAATGCAGCCAGCCTCCGTAATACCGGCTTCGAAGTTTCACTCAACTGGAGGGACAAAGCGGGCGATCTCAGTTATAATATCATAGCCAACCTCACTACCTTGAAAAACGAAGTAACCGAGCTCGGCTATGGGAAAAACGTCTATTATTCCGGCAAAACGAAATCGGAGATCGGCCAGCCGCTTTCCATGTATTACCTGTATAGGACAGACGGGATTTTCCGCACGCAGGGAGAGATAGACCAGTATGTTACCCCCACAGGCCAGCCAATCATGATCGGCGGCAAACGCCCGGAACTGGGAGACGTAAAATACATCGATACGGACGACAACGGGGATATCACGGCCAACGACCGCCAGATCGCAGGTAATCCATGGCCCGAAGTGCAGTTGTCGCTCCTGTTCAATGCGTCATGGAGAAACTTCGATCTTTCCATGATGTGGTACGGCCAGTTCGGCAATGATATTTATAACGTACCTTTATGGCAGGGAAGGCTGTTTGCCGATAACTCCAACTATATCAGCTTCAAGAAAGGCGAAGAGCCTTATCAGGAAAACCCCGGCTCCAATACCGCCCGGATCATTTACGGCGATTTCAGGAATACCTACGACAGCGACCGCTACCTGGAAGACGGGTCGTACCTGCGCCTGAAAAATATACAACTGGGCTATACCTTCCCCGGAAATCTTATATCCCCCTTAGGGATTGAAAGCCTGCGCCTTTATGTAGCCGGCAGCAACCTCGTCACCTTCGCCGGGTATAAAGGCCTCGATCCTGATTTTGTCAACACGGATGTATGGGACAGGGGAACGGATAATTTTGCTTTCCCCAATACCGGCTCGGTTATGTTCGGACTTGATTTAACGTTTTAATTAATCATCATTGAATATTTACAGATATGAAATACCTATATTTAGTACTCGCAGCGACGTCGCTCGCTTTTACAGGCTGCAGCGGCGACTTATTGGATATCTCCAACCCTAATGAAGGGACTACGGATAAATACTGGACCAAGGAAGCAGATGCTATTGCCGGAATCAACGGATGCTACAGCGCTTTATATAAAGAAGGAACCTGGATGAGGTGGCTCTCTTTCCGCTACGATCTGGCTTCAGACGAAGGGTATAGCCCGTCGCCCTGGATAGAGCTGGGAGACTGGGCGCGCTTCAACTACGTGAACTACAATTTTTACGAAGGAAACAACATTCACTGGGAACATTTCTACATGGCTATTTACCGGTGCAACCAGGTGTTGAAGTATGTGCCGGACATAGAGATGGACGCCAGCGTGAAAACGCAGGTACTGGCGCAGGCCTCTTTCCTGCGGGCCATGTGGTATTTCCAGATCAATATCCTCTGGGAAAAAGCGCCCCTGATACTCGAACCCACAGACGCCGGATACACCCCGGAGGAAGCGACCGAAGCCGCTATCTGGGGACAGATTGAGGCAGACCTGAAGACGGCTGCCGACGGTTTGCCCGAAACATGGGGCGACGCCGATAAGGGACGGGCTACGAAAGGAGCCGCCAAAGCTTTCCTGGGCAAAGCCTATATGCAGCAACGTAAATACGACCTGGCTAAAACCGAACTGGAGTGGCTGGTGGAAAAAGAAGGCTCGCTGTACGGACTCGTTTCCGACTGGATGGATAATTTCACCCATCTCAATGAAAATAACAGGGAAGGGGTGTTTGAAATCCAGTTTGACGACGCCAACAAAGGAGATACCGGAAACAATGCCAGTATGGCTACCGGCTTCCAGCGGACGCAATTCTACGCTCCCGGAAGTATCGGATGGGCAGACGGGAAAGCGCGCAGATGGCTCGTGGATGAATTCCTGAAGGAAAAACGCACAGACGGAGCGAACGATATCCGCCTTTACAACAGCGTATTCTACCGCGGATACATGAACGACTTCCCCGGCGGCAATCCGCTGTATTACGGCGTAGACGTTGCCGCGCAATGGGACGAAAGAGGCTGGGGCGACGAATGTTATATCCGCAAGTACGGAACCTGGTATTACAGAAACCAGGAAGATTATTTTGCGCCCAACAACTATCGTATCATCCGCTATGCAGACATTTTACTCAATTATGCCGAATGTCTCGCGGAAACGGACAGTCCGATTTCACAGGCAGTAGTTTATCTCGATAAAGTACGCGAAAGAGCCGGAATGAGTAAGCTGGGCGAAAGCGCTTTCAGGAACGCCCTCAACAGCAAAGAGGCTTTTCTGAAACGCCTGCAAATGGAGCGTACCCTGGAACTGTGCTTCGAAGGATGGCGCTGGGCCGACCTTAAACGCTGGGGATTGCTGGACAGCCAGGCCGGCATAGACGAACTGAAGCGGCGCGACGAAGACTTCGGCAACTTCATCATCGGCAAGCACAACCGGCTACCTCTCCCCCAGATAGAAATAGACAACAGTATGGGCGGCCTCACGCAGAATCCGTTGTATTAATAATAAGTAAAGGAGCCGGGGAGTTCAAACAATAAACGCCCTGACTCCTTTGAATACGTTAACTGTTAAAAGATAATGAATATGTACAAAATCATCCTGAATGTTTCAATCCTGTCGCTCTGCTTCATGGCCTCATGCAGGCAAAATACGCGGGGGCAGGCTGCGGAAAGCGGCGTCAAGAGCGGCGTCGAAAGCGGCGCGGGAAGCCTCTTTCTGGCCGACCCGACTATCTTTCTCGATAGCGGGACCTACTATTTATACGGAACCGGCTCCCCGGAAGGCTTCCGGGTATATACTTCCGGCGACCTTGTTCACTGGAGCATACCTGCACAGGACAGCCTTGCCCTTCGTAAAGGCGAGTCTTATGGCGAAAAGGGTTTCTGGGCGCCCCAGGTATTCTGCCACAACGGACAATATTATATGGCTTATACGGCCAACGAGAACATTGCAATAGCCGTAAGCAGTCATCCCGCCGGGCCTTTCCGGCAAGACACGCTGGCTCCCATCAAGGCCCCCACGCGCCAGATCGATCCGTATGTCTTCTTCGACGACGACGGGAAAGTCTATCTTTACCATGTACGCCTGGCCGACGGCAACCGCATATTCGTAGCCGAAATGACCGGCGACCTGATGGCGGTTAAGGAAGAAACCGTAAAAGAATGTATCGTGGCGGCAAGCGGATGGGAGAATACCCAAAAAGCGGACTGGACGGTAGCCGAAGGGCCAACCGTGCTGAAGCGTAACGGCCTTTATTATCTGTTCTATTCGGCAAACGATTTCCGCAACGTCGACTATGCCGTAGGATATGCCGTAGCCCGTTCTCCCTTTGGCCCCTGGGAGAAGACGGCCGACAGCCCCATCATCAGCCGCCATACCATTGGATGCAACGGGACGGGGCACGGCGACTTCTTCCGGGATAAGAACGGCGACAGGAAATACGTCTTCCATACCCATTATTCCGGCGCCGCCGTATCTCCCCGGCGGACGGCTGTCATTTCCGCCGATTTTATTCCCGGCCAGGGGCGGGAAACAGACGGCATGCAGACAGACGCAAAGACATTATTTTTTCCCGAAGCAAATGAAAAAGAATAAACTGCTCAGTATCGCCGCCAGCCTTTTGCTCGGTATCGCCGCCGTTCCGTGCGAAGGGCAGAATATAAAAAACCCGGTATTGCCGGGAGTGGCCGATGCCGGAGTGATCAAATTCAACGGCAGGTATTATATCGGCGGCGTCTACACGAACGGCGCTTTTTACGTTTCGGACGATCTGACGGACTGGAAAGGGCCGGTTCCTGTTTTCTCCATGGATAACGACTGGATAAAGGGCGGTAATTTCGGCAACAATCAAATCCATGCCAATGATATGCGCTATATCAACGGGACGTTCCATCTTTACTGGTCGGTTAATTACTGGGGCAAAGACAGGCACGTGGTTCATATCGGGCATGCCGCCTCCGACAGCATACTGGGGCCTTACCATGAACCGGTTAAAGATACATGGCTGGACAACCGGATAGACCCCCATCTGTTCCGCGACGACGACGGTAAACTCTATCTCTATATGGTGAAATTCACCGACGGGAATACCATCTGGGTCCGGCCGATGAAAGACCCCTGTACCTTTACCGGAGAAGCTGTTTACCAGTTTGCATCCCTTCCCGGAACCTGGGAAACAGTAGACAGCAGAGTGGCCGAAGGCCCGTGGGTAATAAAATACCGGAACCGGTATTACATGATGTACAATGCGAACGACACCGGGACGTCCACAGGCAACTATCAGCTCGGAGTGGCCGAAGCCGGCAGCCCCGTCGGCTTTAATCACGGAAATAAGTATCCTTACCCCGTAATGGGATCGAATCAAACCCTGCTGGAAGATACCTGCCCCGATTTGCTGCGGGATACGCCCGGATACGGGAAATCCTTTTCGTATACCTTCGATACCCCCGCGGAGGGCTGGCAGAAAAACGCCTTTGACGACGCTTCATGGAAGAAGGGAGAACCCGGCTTTGCTTCCCATAAAACAGCCAATTCGTCCGCAAGGCCGTTCGGCTCCGAATGGAAAGGCCCGCAGATATACCTGAGAACGCGCTTCCGCACGGCCGGAAAGCAAACCGGAAATCTGGCGCTCCGCGTCGCGCACGACGGCGATACGAGGGTATACCTCAATGGCCGCCTTATCTACGGCAAGGCCGGCGCCGATTATTGTATCGCAAATCTTGACGCCCGGTCGACCGCCCTTTCGGACAGCGGGAATCTGCTGGCCGTCGAAAGCAAAAGCGGCAGGCAAAACTACATAGACGTCTCGCTCTTTGATATGAAGGACGGAAAGGCCGACGACATACTCTTTACTCCCGGACAGCCCAATCTGCTCCGTGGACCCAACGGCTTTGAATGGTGGCTGGTCTACATGGCCAATAAGAATCGCGAACGCCGCAGCCAGTACGCCAGCCGGGTACATTTCTTTGATAAAACGCTCTATGCGGAAGGTATCTCGTCGGACAATACGCCCGGCTACTTCCCGGCGCCCGCACGCCCCACTTACAGAGATACGCTGCCCGTGTCCGCAACCGGCGCGTCGCAGATTCGCCTGAAAGAATCATGGGATGGAACCGCTTATCTTATCGAAGCCGGTATAAACGCCACCGACGACGCCGGCATAATGCCTTATATACAGGATGATAAAAACTGGATAAAAACCGGGATTCGCCGGCAGGGAAACGTATGGTATTTCGGGGAATGTGCAGATGGAAACTACACGGAACAAGCCTTTGCCCTGCCTGAAGGCTTCAGGTTTGGCGTTTATCATACGATCCGGATAGAGCGCAACGGCACGGTTTATACAGTCCGGATCGATGAAATACCGGCCCCGGGAAAATCCGTTTTCCAGACGGCCGCCGCTCTTCCCTGTACGCCCGCCCTGTTCTCGGCAAAGGGAGAAAGCCGGTTTGCCGGAATCGCCTGTACCCGTGGCTGGGATGAAACAGACGACGCCATCAGCGGATGGGGCTCGTCCTCCGGCGGAACAGCTTCGCAAGGCGTATATACCGTACTTCCCACAGGCATTCAGGTTGCCTCCGCCAATTTCGAAGCCTTCAAGGGAGACCTGCTGCCGCAGTATGAATTTTCCCTTCAGGTAAACAACCCGGCCGACCGGGGCGCAGCCGGCATGTACCCCGTATACATAGATGCGCAGAATTACATAAAGGCAGGCCTTGACTACGACAACCGCCGGCTCAGCGTCGAAGTCAGGCAAAAAGGAAAAACGACGCTCGAAAAAACATATCCGCTGGAAAGCAGGGAACCCTTCCATGCCGATATGAAACAGACGGATTTCATAGAGAAAAGATACGCCTTCCCCTCGCCGGCCTGGATCAACGCCCTCTTCCTGAGCCGCACGGTTCACGGCGCTCCGCGGCAGAGCGCAGACAACATGTTCGACAACGTATCCGTAGAATACCTGTGGGAAAACAAATGGCGCCCAATTACCGGAGCCAGCCGGACAGACCCCGGCCATCCCGGCTTTAACCGGATGGACTTCCAGCCCGTCCGCGCCGAAGCCCTGCGTTTCACAAACAGGCGCCCCGACGATTTACAGTCATACATCTACCGGATACAGGTAAACCGGCTTTCCCATTCTTCATACAACCTGCGGGCCGTCAAAGCCAACGGCTCCGTCCGCCTGTTTGTCGATGGAAAAGAAGCGGCCTGCATCCCCGCCCTCCCCGGTAAATCACAGGCAGGCCTGTTCTCAACAAACTGCCGCCCTTCTTTCAATGGCCTCATGCTATACGAAATACCGGAATAACAAAAAGAAGAAGCCAGAGAGAAAACCCTGCGCTACCCTCAGCTTGGCGCATCGCCGTCCGTCAAGAATTGCGCATCGCCGTCCGTCCGTCAAGAATTGCGCATGGCCGTCTGTCAAGGCTTAGCGCATCGCCTCCGTCCGTCAAAGAATTGCGCATGGCCGTCCGTCAAGGCTTAGCGCATGGCCGT
>JAITRG010000003.1 GCA_031288515.1 Tannerellaceae bacterium | reverse complement strand
GGTCTCCTTTTTTTCTGTCGGGGCCTATGTGTCTTCCATAATAACGATGTTTATTTTTAGATTAATACTTATTTATACAATACGATTCTGTCATTTTCTTTCCGGTATTTTATACCTGTTGCATAATGGATGGATGTCAGTACGGCGTCCAGCGATTTGTTGTCATGCGAGCCGGAGATGTATTCGTCAGGGATTTTTTCCCCGTTTCCGAAAACGATGATGCAGTTGTAATGCCTCATCAGTTCGTTGATTACGTTTCGGACAGGCGTCTTATTGAAATATAGCCCTCCTTTAATCCATGCTTTGGCTTCCGTTACATTTTCACGATATTTGTGCATTTCCCGGTGGCTCCTGTCGATTACCAGATGTTCCGCAGGGGCAAGCTGTATCATGGCGTTATCGTGCGTGCTGACACGTACTTTTCCTGTTTCGACCATAACCGAAACAATCGAGTCTTCTTCATATGCTTTTACATTAAACGAGGTTCCAAGCACTTCAATTTCTGTATCTTTTATCTGCACAACAAATGGAAGATCAATGGATTTAACGATATCAAAGAAAGCTTCGCCTTCCAATTGAACGATTCGTTTGCCTTCTCCGAAAGCTGCCGGATAAGAGAAAGACGAACCCGCATTCAGCAGTATCCGGCTTCCATCAGCTAAGCTTATCCTTTTCGTGGCTCCAGGCGCTACGTAGTGAGTATGCCACTGAATTTCATGAGGTTTTCCTTCCGGCATAAAGAAATAAACCGTGGCCCCTCCGGCAATGAGAAGCAGGAATACCGCTACTGCAGATTTCAACCATGAATGGAAACGGACAGTCTTTCCCCTATAGCGGATACGTTTCAGCAACCGGCGCGCTTCATCTTTATCTTGTTGACGGACTAAAGCCGTATCGGTCTTGACAATGTCATTCCACACCTGCTCCATCCGTTCTTCCACTTGTTCATACCCCGTATTTGACTTTACAGACTCCCATAAAGTTTCTGCATCCCTTTGAGTGTATAAACCCTTGATGTAACGGGTCAACAAAGCATCCAAATCATTCTTTCCTTCTTCCATATAATTCTTGTATCTATTATAAGTACAAAAAACAGCGTGGTATCTGGGAGGCCGGAGTTGATTTTTAGTATTTTTTTACATGTGTAACTTTATTGACAGGTTTCTGTAGATTTCATGCGCTTATCCCGAACTCAGCCTCCCTGACCCTCTGGGGGAAATAAAGGGACAGTTGGGACAACAGGGATTTTTTCTCTCTGTCCTCCGGGGGGGAGTTGGGAGGGGTGAACTGAAGGAGTTAAGGGTACGCCCTTACTCTTTGGGGATGCTGAATTCCTTGTCGGCAAATAAGGCGGCTATACCTGAGATTTGTTTGAAACGAAGCAGCTCATCCGGGTCCATACCGATATTTTTCATAATCCATCCATCGCTCATACCGGCTTTTTTGAGTTCGGCCACAATGTTGGTCATCAGTTCGATGCTGTGAGTGCCCCGGGCGCGGTTGTGCCGGATGGTAGACGCCATGCGGTTGGATAAGTCTTTATTTATCACCGCTACCGGCAAGCAGCCGTTTTCGCGCCTGTAAATACGTTCGGAGGTTTTCATCACCAGATAGCGGTGAAAGCCGTCCACCAGTTCGTACCTGTCTTCTTCCGGAAGATAATAGCATACGCATGGCATCGTATACCCATCCTCCCAGATAGATAATTCGAGAAGTTCCATTTCCGGCGGGGCCACTACATTCGGGTTATATGCGTTTGCCTGTATTTTCTCTACCGGAATGGGGCGTATCGCATATACGGGGCTTATGTATTCCTGTTTGTTATCCATGCGTTATACTTTGATAAAAATCCATAATCTTTTTCCGATTATCAATTTCCTTTTTAGTCATGGCAAAACCCATGTATTTGCATAAATGGTCGTTTCGGAGAATACAGATACACATCCGTTTGAAAGTCGGGAGATACTTGAATCCGGAGATATTGATATCATCGTGGTATTCCATCCGGACGGGATATTTGTCTGTATTATAGTTCGTATGATCTATCACTTCTATTTCAAGGCCTATGGCGCGCAGTTTTTCTATTGTTTCGTTCGGCAGGCAGCCGCCCCGTTTGCGCCAGAAGTTGACGCTGACGGAAAGTTTCTGCAAATAGTTCAGGCGTATATCTTCCGGAATGGTAGAGAGGAGGAAATGCATATAGTCTTCCCATGTATATCCCGGCGGAGGGTGTACCGTTTTCTGTGCGACGGCCTTTGTATCGCCATAAAGGGCTGTGAAGTTAACGCCGTTCACGCGGCAAATCATTTTACCCCATGTATTCGGGTCGATCGCCTTGTAAAGATGTAAACTTTCCTGTGCCGCAAGGATGAAAGGGCTGGCCACACGCTGTTTCTCCAATGGCACGCCGGCCAGGTAATACAAGTCGTACAGGCGGTTGTAATCCCATCCGAAACGTCCGTTGGCCGTCCAGATGTCCGTAGTCAGCCAGTCGTGTATCACGTAGGCGTTGTAAATATCTTTCGAGAGCATCCGCATCCACTTCAGGTTGCGGTACATATGATACCGTTTGCTGCCGTGTATGGTACGCCAGCGGTGAGAACTTTCCTGTGTGCGTATGCCGACCAGGCAGCAGGTCTTTTTCGCATTCTTCTGTAAATGGTACCACTGGGAGAACAGGACATAAAACTCGGAGTCCCACATTACCGTGTTGTAGAAAGGGAAGTCGTCCTTTCCCAAACTGCCGGCAGGCATATCCCGCACCCAGAGTTCCTTGCAGCTTTCGTCCCACGGGCGCCAATAAGACTGGAACATCGAGGTGCAGGTTGCTACCTTGAAAGGGATGCATATGCGGTACACTTCCAGAATGTCGGAATTAGACTGCAATACCCTGTCGACGTAATCGATTGTTTCGCTGTATTGTATTTCATAATCCATATGGAATACGCCGATTTTCCGCGCCAGGTTGTTTTCCCTGATATACTGTATGCAAAGATTCAACATCACGCCGCTGTCTTTACCGCCTGAAAAGGAAACATAGATATTATCAAACTCGTTGAATAATATCCCGATTCTTTTCATGGCCCGTTCATACACGTTCTTTTTCATCGCCTGATATTTTAAATACTTTCATTTTCACATATCTTTTCCAGTAAAGCACAACCGAGAACCTGTTTCGTTCAAAATCGGGAATATGCCGCAACTGAGTCACCGATTCAATCTCGTAATCAAGCGAAAGCGTATTGACAAGCTCTTTCAGCAAGACAGAGAAGACGGCGCTGTCGTCACCCGCTATGTAATAGTTGTTTATTTTCGCTATACCTTCTTCCAGCTTAACCGGTATAAAGCCGAGGGTATCGCCCCTGTCTGTGGCAACGAACCATCTATAATCGGATGACGTCTTATAGGGATAGTTCAGGTTGTAAGCCAATACTTCCTCATTCATTACAAGGTGTGCCACCAGATAATAAAGCCGCTTATCTTCTCCTTCCAGTTTGATGATCTCCATAGGAATCTCATGTGAAAATTAACCTCTGCAAATTTATTAAAAATAAGCAAATAAAATTCCTGTATAAATTTTGATTATTCATATTTTTCATATCTTTGTACTATAACAATAGTACAACGTTTATATAATAAAAATATCTGCCGTATGATTACGTTTTTATTGGATTATTCCGCCGGTGTGCCGATATACCGGCAGATTATCGACCAGATTCGATTTGGCATAGCGTCCGGGCAACTTAAAATGGGGGAACAGCTTCCTACCGTCAGGGCGCTTGCCGTGGAGCTAAAAGTAAACCTGAACACGGTTTCCAAAGCATACAAGGAATTGGAAATCAAAAACATTCTGGAGACTCAACAGGGAACCGGAACGTTTATCGGCAAAACGGAACAGGTAGTATTGGATAAGGAACGGGAAGATAAACTAAAAGAGGTTTGCCAGCAGTTTTCTTCCATCGCCTTCAATTATGGTTTCAGCCTTGACGAAATCGTCCGGGAATTAAAGAAGATTGAAAACTTTAAAAAAGAATAAATATGACGACAAATGTAATGAACAAGAGCTGGTTTAATCCTGTTTCCGTTTCCGTATTGCTGATACTGGTTAGTATATCAGTCGCTTTGTATGGTTTGCAAATGGCAAATATCCTGGCCTTTGCGCTTCTGCTCCTCTTCTCCGGATTATTGTCTTCCGCCATCCGCATTGCCGACCAGTGGGAACGGGCCGTAGTGTTGCGCATGGGCAAGTATAAGGGTTTGAAAGGCCCCGGCCTGTTTATGATTATCCCCGTTATCGACCATGTCGCCGCTTATGTAGACCAGCGGGTGCGGGTAAGCGCTTTTAAGGCGGAACAAACCCTTACCAAAGATACGGTACCGGTAAATGTAGACGCCGTTGTATACTGGACGGTTTGGGATGTAGAAAAAGCCGCTCTGGAAGTGCAGGAATATCAAAAAGCCATTGAACACATCGCCCAGACCGGTTTAAGGGATACGATCGGCAAGCACGAATTGTCTGCTCTCTTGCAGGAGCGTGATAAAATAGCCGAAGATTTGCAACAGGTTTTAGACCGTAACACAAACCCCTGGGGCATTACCTGCCAAACCGTCGGTATCAATGATATTGCCATACCAAAGGATTTGGCCGACGCTATGAGCAAAGAAGCGCAAGCCGAGCGCGAAAGAAGGGCCCGCGTCATCCTGGGAACGGCCGAAACCGAGATTGCCGAGAAGTTTGAACAGGCCAGTAAGAAATATACCGATAATCCGGTAGCCCTGCACCTCAGAGGGATGAATATGTTATTTGAAGGCTTAAAAGAGAAAGGTTCTATGGTAATCGTGCCCAGCTCGGCACTGGATTCTATGAATCTGGGCGTTATAGGCGGATTGGCGGCGCTGGCCAGGAACAGCGAGAAATGAACCGGTTGAAAGAACACAGTAAATTGAGTAACCATGAAACATATATGTAAGCAAGGAATTATTTTAGTTATTTTATTCTTAATCCTTACCGCTTGTTCGCAAAAAACATCCTTATCCCTGGAATGGATTCCATTCTATTGGGAAGGCGATACTATTTCGGGGAAATATGTTGAAAAAGCCTATCTGTATATTCCGGTGAAAATAGACAACCTGCCGCATGATTTCACCATGCAACTCGATTTGGGGACGTATGGAACACAATTCTATGGAAACGCTATCCGTCCTTATCTTGACGAATACCCTTCTTTAGCAGATAAATCAGGGTCGGCACGAGGCGTAGACAGTATCGTGTTCAAGCATATCAATCTGCAAATGGGAACAGTAGGGTTTAATGACGTCGATGTTTGGCGCCGCAGGAATTTCGGAGACGTAATCCCCAAAGATTCGATTCATTCGGCAACGCCAAAACATATCGGGACGATTGCTCCCGATCTATTTCGGGATAAAGTTCTGACGATTGACTACAAAGCAGGCAGGCTTGCCGTATCAGACAGCCTGCCGGCCGAATATAAGGATTTGCCGGCCGAAGAATTTGAATTGGCAGACGGTATTATAAAACTCCCGTTTCGCATCAATGGTAAGGCCTGTACGTTAATGTTCGATACCGGTTCAAGCCCTTTCCAGATAGTAACAACTAAAGAAAGGGCGCTGGAAATATCCAATTCGATTATTACCGATTCGTTGAGCGGCCCTTTATGGTGGGGGAACGAAATAACCTTCTACGGGCTTGAAATAAACAAACCGGTAGCATTTGGAGGGAAAACCCTTCAAAACGGAAAAGTTTTCTATGATAAAGAAGGGCTTTGGGAAGAAGTATATAATTCCTTTCATGTTTGGGGGATAACCGGAAATGCCTGTTTCTTCGAAAATACCATAATCATCGATTATAAAAATAAATTATTCAGGGTGAAATAACGAACGCTTGAAGTATCTTTACGGCCCATATTCATATACAACGATTCAACGTGAAATGATGAAAACAGTTTTATTCGATTTTGATGGCGTTTTAGTAGATACGGAGCCTATCTATGATATTTTCTGGAACGAGGCGGGCAAGCGGTATAACACGGGTATTGAAAATTTTGCCGGAATAATAAAAGGTACTACCCTGCCCGATATTATTGCCAGTCATTTTAATGACCGGACGGAAGAAGAGATACAAACAATCATACGCGAATCTACAGCATACGAAAAGAATATGCCCTTGCCGGCTATGCCCGGTTCGATGGAGTTTCTGCATTTGCTGAAGAAACGCCGGGTTACAATGGGTTTGGTCACCAGTTCCGACAGGGAGAAAATAGAACGGGCTATCGCGCTCTATCAATTAGACCGGATTTTCAGTGCAATCGTCACTTCAGACAGGATAACGAAAGGGAAGCCGGACCCCATGTGCTATCTGCTGGCGGCGTCCGATTTAAACGTGTCCCCCGGCGATTGCCTGGTTTTCGAAGACTCTTTTGCCGGGATTCAGGCGGCGACAGAAGCGGGGATGCAGGTTATCGCCCTCAGTACCACCAACCCTGTCGAATCGTTACTGGATAAAGCGTCTAAGGTTATCCCTGATTTTAAAGGAATCACGTTCGAACAATTCCTCCAATGGCAATAACGGGAGATACGTTCAACTAAAGTTGTTTCATACCATTGAGAAGACTGAAAAAACAATATGACGCCTTCAGTAAACCATTATAGCGCTTTGGTAAAGACATTATAATGGTTTGTCGAAGACTGTATAGCGGTTTACTGAAGACTGTATAGCGCTTTTTTTTGGAATAAATCCCTCTCTTCCGGTTTCCTGAAAGGAATCTGAACGGTCTTCTTACAGGATTTTCATCCTGTAAGTCAATCGGTTGCAACAAAGCTGAAAGCTGAAAGGAAAGGTGAAAAAGTATCGTTTAGCAGGGGAGTTTTCCTGTTGAAAAAGCGGTTCCCGGGCCGGTATCAGGTTTAACTTCTTTTTTCGCACGTTTTTTAATCTGTTAAAGTAGAAATAATGTGTTAAAGTAGAATTAAAAGAAGATATCTGCAATACCGGATATATCCATAGCCCGTTGCCACTTGATTACAGTAAAGCGTATGAGACGTATGGAATTACCAAAAAAGTCCTCGCCTCCGATATGTTTTGCGATAAGGTAAACCTCATCAGAATAAGCATCAGGCAGAGGTAGTAAACGAATCTCATCATTTTATTGGTGGAATGCTGAAGAAGTAATCGTAACTTTGCAAAAATATTCAACCATGCGAATAGATATTCTTACCGTGCTTCCCGAGATGATTGAGGGGATGATTAATTGCTCCATTGTCAAAAGGGCGCAAGATAAGGGATTGGTAGAAATACAATTACACAATCTCAGGGATTACTCGACAAACAAATGGCGGCGCGTAGACGATTATCCTTTCGGCGGCGAGGCCGGGATGGTGATGCAGATTGAACCGGTAGAGCGGGCTATCTCATCGCTGAAAGGGCAGCGTACATACGACGAGGTGATTTACACTTCGCCCGACGGCGAAACATTCTCCCAGCCAATGGCCAACCGTATGTCTTTACTTAACAATATGATAATCCTCTGCGGCCACTACAAAGGCGTGGATTATCGTATCCGCGAGCATCTTATCACAAAAGAAATATCTATCGGAGATTATGTGCTTACCGGCGGCGAACTGGCGGCGGCTGTGATGGCAGACGCTATCGTTCGTTTGATTCCGGGCGCTATCGGCGACGAACAGAGCGCCCTGTCCGATTCTTTTCAAGACAATTTACTGGCGCCTCCCGTGTATACGCGCCCCGCAGAATATAAAGGCTGGAAAGTACCTGATATACTATTGTCCGGGCATGCGCGTAATATTGCAGAATGGCGTTTACAGCAAGCTCAGGAACGCACGGCAAGGCTTCGCCCCGATTTACAGGATAGAACGTATTAATTTAAATGCGGGTCTTTAGGGAAATTTATCCAGGCTTTAAACTGGTTTCCCAATACTTCTAATGAACGTTTCCAGAATAATTCTCCGTCGGCAAGCATAATATTACTGTTTGCCGACCGGCTGACCATCCAGGAATCTTCTTTAATTTCGAAGCCCAACTGGCCTTTTGTCCATCCGGAATAGCCAAGAAAAAACTTTACTTTTCCTTTGATCGAGTTTCCATTTACAATATACTGTTTCAACTTATCGAAATTGCCGTCAAAATATAATCCGTCGGTTATCTTAATCGAATCGGGTATCACTTCCTCTAACGTATGGATAAAGAAGAGCCGGTTGGAACTTACCGGCCCGCCCAAATAAATAGGTATATCAGACAGGTTTTCAAATTCGGGAAAGAAATCATTTATTATCAGGTTTGTTTTCTTGTTTAAGACAAATCCCATAGAGCCATCCGCGTTATGTTCAATCAATAAAACAACCGAACGCTGGAAATAGGCATTCTGCAAGAATGGCTCCGATATGAGAAGGCTCCCTTTGGCCGGGAGCGGATTATTGTGTTTAATTTTAAAAATATTATTATAAGCTGCCATATTTGTAAGGAATAATCTATTAATTATGTCACAATATATAGCTTTTTATAATAAAAACAAATACAAGATACTGTTTTAAAAGTTAATAAAATAAAATGGCTGTCGATCCCTTTGCTTTATAAGGGATGATTTTCGTTAAAGATATATAATCTCTCATTCAACAGCTCATATTGATGCTCTTTTATAAACGAAGTACATGCCCGTAGCCCTTCCTGATTGCTTCCCGTAGTCCCCAAAGAAATAGCGCTGACGCCATAATAGATTAGTTCTTTCATCAATTCGCTACCGCTCATGCCCGGATAGGAGATTGTAAAATAGAAGCCATCTGCTATCGGTTCATCCAAATCATGATCATAGACTATTTTAAATCCGTGATCTGTAAATATTTTCTTTAATTTTTTAGCACGACGCCCATATTCCTGTACTTCCGAAACAAAATCGAATGTTCCGTCGGAAGCGGCTTTAAACATAGCGGCCAATGCAAACTGGGCGGAATGGTTTGTCCCG
Source organism: Tannerellaceae bacterium (assembly GCA_031288515.1). Lineage (GTDB taxonomy): Bacteria > Bacteroidota > Bacteroidia > Bacteroidales > Tannerellaceae > DFXE01. Next base: position 27,947 of record JAITRG010000003.1, on the reverse strand, counting down.
GAAGATAAGGCATATAAAACCCGGTGGATATAAACTGTGCCGAATGTGCCTCCGCCATATCGTTCGGTAAGCCCCGGATAAACCCTGTGATATAATTTATTGGAAATAGCGGTTATCCCGATTCGTTGACCTGCATAACTGAAAGCTTTGGATCCGGATATTTGTAAAATATAATTATCTGTATAATGGGCGACAGTCGACTGGTAAGGGGCTTCAAACGGTTTACCTAATTCTTTCCTGAAATCCATAGCAAAATAAGCCAGGTCTTCAATGATTATCGTATCATACTTGCCGGCTATGGCAGCAATCGCCTGTAATTCGTTTTCCGTTAAACAGAACCAGGCCGGGTTGTTGGGGTTAGAATATATGATAGCGGCTATATTTCCTTTACTCAGATATTCCTCTACTTTTGAAGCTACGCTTTCTCCTCTGTATTCATATACGTCAAACGACTCATATTTATAGCCCATTACAACAATCTGTTGCTTCTGTACAGGAAAACCGGGGTCGATAAACAGTATCGTATCTTTCCCTGCGGCGCATTGCCCGCATGTAAGGAAAGAAGCATACGTTCCCTGCATGGAGCCTGTAACAGGCACGCAGCATTCGGCGTCCACATCCACATTCAGAAATGCTTTTATAAACCGGGAGGCTTCCGCCTTTAACTCCGGACTTCCGTTTATATTCGGGTAAACGGATGCTATGCCGTTACGTAACGCTTGTATTTCCGCATCAACGCCCACCTGAGCCGGTTTCAATCCCGGAACGCCCATTTCCATGTGTATAAACTCTGTCTGGGTTGCCTGTTCCAATTGAGATGCGATAGCGACTACTTCACGAATCGTAGCCTTACCGAAGTCGGGTAAGCCATAGCTGTCAATAACTTCCTTCGTTATATTATAATCTACAGGAGTATTCTTCATGTTTCTATTATTTAAAAGACGGACAAAAGTATGAAATTAATCGTTGAAAGCTACTTTTTAGATGTAGAATGTTATTTGTATTCATTTTGTCAGTTTTTCCCTGAACGGCCCCCTGATCGTGACGGCAGGATTCCCTGAAGCTGCTTCGCCCGGAGTTATCCAGCCTCTTTGGAGCATCCTTTTAACGGCGTCTCTGTAGAAAGCATGGAAAGACGGTTTGATTTGCGTTCCGTTAAAATGATGATGCGCCTGTTTGGGAGCGGAAATGATACAGGAAAGGAAAACGCATTCGCCGAGGTTTAATTCGGAAGGCTCTTTGGCAAAATAATAACGCGACGCTTCCGTTACGCCGTATATATTGTCTCCCCATTCAATGATATTCATATAGACTTCAAACATCCGTTGCTTGGACGTAAGCCGGCAGGTTTCGATCAGCCATACAATCATGATCTCTTCCAGCTTGCGGGAGATGGTCTTGTCGCGGTTGAGGAAAACGTTCTTTACCAATTGCATACTCAGCGTGCTTCCTCCGCGGGCAAACCGCCGCTCCGTTATGTTCTGCGCCAGCGACCGTTCAAAAGCTTCCGGTATAAAGCCGGCATGGCGCATGAAGCCTGCGTCTTCGGCATGCATGATGGCATAGGGGAGATACCGGGATATCGACCCGTATGAACGGAAATCGGGATTTTCATATCCCAGCCTGATGGTACGGGCCGGCCGGCCTTCTTCATAAATAACGAGACTGAAAGGGTCGTTCATTTTTCGTAAATCCGTGTTTCCATAGCGCAGGATACGGAAGTTTCCGGATTGTAAAGTAGATTCAAACCGCAGATTTTCCACATCCGCCATATCTACATCCAGGAAGAAATGGTATGTCATCATGCCTTCCGCTTTCAACCCTTCTATGGAGTGGAACATACCTTTGGGGATAGATGAAAAAAGGGCTTCCGCCGGAAAATCTTTTTTGTCTAATGCAGCCCTGATGCGCCAGTCTTTATTTTTTTCTATTTTTATAGAGGGATTCAGTTTGAGTTTGTTAAGGTAGAGGCTTGTCGTGGCGCTGTCTATTTCCAGAAAGTCCTTTCCTATGTCTATTGTATAATTAATAAATCCCCTGTCTAATACGATTGTACCGGAAGAGATAAGTTCGTGGTATACGACAAGCCCTTTTATGCCGGCCTTTCCCTGTAACGTTTGGATACCGGCTTGTTTTTCTTTCCGGCTTAGTTCGAGAGCCAGCGTGTCAAACATAACCCTGGCTCCCCATTTTTCTTCGACGAAGGGAAGCGCTACCTTTTTTGCCGTATCCTTCGTATAAAGGCGGAGGTTGAGAGGCTGCTCTTCCTCCGGCAGGGTTCCCGAACATATCCATTCGTTTTCCACCCCATGCTCTTCGCTCCGGATTTCCATTGCGAATGAATTGCCTTCTACCTTAAATACAGGAATATCTACTGTCAGTAGCTTTTCTTTGCTCCGGTAAATGGCCTTCAGGTTATGAATCGTTGTATTTGCAGGAATCGAACGGAACAGGGTTTTTACGATTCTCTCCGCTTTGGAAATATAATCGTTACCGGCGAATGAGATGGAGTCCGTACCGGAAGCATCATCCGGTTTAAAACGGATGGTTACTTTATCCGCTTCGAGTTGTCGTATGGCTATCTTTTTATTTAATAGCTGCCCGGCGTCTGTTTTTATATGAATGGAATTAGCTGTTGCTACCGGTTCGGAACCATCAGGCGCACTAATGGTAAGCCCTTTTATCTGCACTTTATTTAAGCCTTTCAGTGCGATAGCTTTGTAGCGTATGCTAAAGCCATATTGCTTTTCTATTGCTTGCAGTTCCGGTTCGATAAGGAATCGTATAAACATATCGCCGCTTCTGAATATAATTACTGTCAAGAGCAATAGAATAATGGCAGTGACCTGAAATTTACGGTATGTTATTTTCATTTTTCTTTTTGTTTATGCGTTTCTCTTTTCCTTGCATGATTAAAAGCCTATCCTTACTTTCGTCCCTTTACCTAAGGCAGAGGTGATGGTAACTTCCGCTCCATAGATATGGAGGATACGGATTGAGAGGCTTAGGCCGATGCCATTGCCGGCGTATCCTCTTGTATTGGTTGCCCGGTAAAAGGGCTGGAATATCCGGCTCAGTTCGTCGGGAGGGATGCCGATTCCCTGGTCTTCTATTTCCAAAACGCTTCCCCGGAGGCGTATTTCTACTGTTTTATCCCCGGAGTATTTGAGGGCGTTTCCTATGATATTCTCTAACGCCATTTTTAACAGTTGGGGATTTACTTCCAGATTGAAAGCAAAACTGTCTGGGGAGAACTGGATTCTTTTCTCCATAAACTGCATTAGAAATTCGGCGAGGAAGATAGGTTCCGAGGCTGTTTTCAGGATTTCTTCTTCCCCCTTCGACAGAAACATCAAATGCTTCATTAAGCGGATGATCCGTTTGGTCTCGGATAATATGCGCTGTAAAGAGCCTTGATACTCGGCCGGCATACGTTCGCGCATCAGGGTAATTTCACATTCTCCCTGAATGGCTGTCAGCGGATTGTTCAATTCATGGGATGCATTGCCTATAAAGGCTTTTTCACTTTGATACGTATTATCAATGCGCTCTATCATATAGGCGGCGTAGCGTTTGCCGACAAAGTAAATCAGTACGCCGTTTAGCAGCAAAAAGGCGACAAACAGCCATATCCTGTAAGGGAGAAATACCTGCGGGAAGAGGACGAGTAACACATAAAAAATGATAGATATGACCGTGATAACGCCTACGGTCAGGTAGGTATAATAATATGCGATTCGTTTGGCGGACGTCATGCTTCTATCATATAGCCTATACCGGATACTGTTCGTATCATTTTATGGGCAGACCCTTTATCAATCTTTGTCCGCAGATAGTTTACGTATACGTCTACTACGTTCATGTTGCGGTCGGCTTCCTTGTCCCATACTTGTTTGATGATGCTTTCGCGGCTGAGCGGGTTTCCCTGATTCAGCATCAGGTATTCGAGCAGGCGGTATTCGCGGACGGTCAGGTTGATGTATTTGCCGTTTCGTACCGCACGTCGGTTTTCCGTATCCAGCGTAAGGCTGCCGCAAACCAATGCCCGGTTGTTATCCGTATGATCCGGGCTAATGCGGCGAAGCAACGCCTGGATACGCGCTTCCAGTTCCTGAAAACTGAATGGTTTCACTAAATAATCATCCGCTCCGGCCGCCAGTCCTTTTACAATATCATCCGTAGCGCCTAAAGCCGTCAGCATAACGACCGGTGAAGCGTAACCATACGCTTCACGGTATTTACGGCATAACGCCAGGCCATCCATTTCAGGCATAATGATATCAACTATCAAAAACTGGAAACGTTCCTGCCGGATAAGTTCCCAACCTGCTTCGCCATCGTGAGCAATCCTTACTTCGTGCCCGAACTCCTGCAGTCCTCTTTCAATAAAAGAGGCTATATTTATTTCGTCTTCTACTACTAATATCTTAGCCACGATTAGTTATAGTCCTGTTGCTTCCATCCATATAGTAGCCATCAACTGCCTGCCGGGCAGGTCGGGGTGTACGCCGTCGTAAGACCAGTAGCGGGCGGGGGCTTGCTTCATCGCTGCGTCAAAACCGGCTTGGAAGGGTACGAAAACGGCGTTGAATTCAGTTGCCAGTTTCCGGGCGATCGCACGGTATTTGTCGAACTGGGGGAACCATTTTTCGTCTTCTATAGCCGAACCTCCTTTTAATGCAAAAGGCTCGCATATTACCAATTGGGTAACGGGCGATTTCTCTTTTGTATATTTCAGGAGGGCGCGATAGTCGTTTTCATATACTTCGGCTGTGCCTTTGTAGCCTCCTCCTAATGTGTGCCAGTAATCGTTTACGCCAATCAGGATACTTAACACATCCGGTTGAAAAGCCAGGCATTCCATTTCCCAGCGGTCGCGAAGCTGGTATACTTTATTGCCGCTGATCCCTCTGTTATATATTTTCAATTGTTTGTCGGCATGTTTGGCCAATAGTTGCGCAGCAATATAAAGGCTGTAGCCAAAACCCAACTGTTCCTGGGTATTACAGTTATTATTACCATGCGTCCTTCCCGCATCGGTAATCGAATCACCTTGCATAAGCACAACGGTGTCTTTCTTCAACGCTATCTTCGAAGCATTTACCCCCGGTTGCTCATTTACGACAGCCTTTGCCAATTCCGGAATCATTAGCGCGCCGGCTCCCGCCAATACGCTCTTCTTTAAGAAATCTCTCCTCGAATCTTTCATAAGACGAATTAATTTAAGTTTACGATCAGTAGTTGTTTTTACATTACCTTTAATTGATGTACAAATCTATTAAAAATTCGGGGTAATCGCATTATAATAATGTATTTATTGTAAAATACAACACAGCCAGCGCGTGTAATAGCCCGGGCCGTTTTACAATATGCTCCCGTTAAGGCTTATTGGCTGACAGATTTTGTAGAATAAAAGGCATTGCATACCAATTTTGGCAGCGCGTGATTTATACGAAGTTTGCCGCAAATTTGTTTTTTATACCGTTTCAAAAGCCTGCTGCAAATCGTTAATCAGGTCGTCTACATGCTCCAGGCCGATAGACAGGCGGATGGTTTCGGGATAAACCCCTGCACGCATTAATTCGTCTTTATCCATTTCATGGTGCGTAACGCATGGCGCGTTGATAATCAACGAACGGGCGTCTCCGATATTGGGATGATAAGAGAAAACGTTCAGCGATTTAATAAACCGGTAAATCTCTTCCTTGTTGCCTGCATGTCCGAATGAAAAGACGCCGCCTGTACCAAACGGCAGGTATTTTTCGGCTCGCGCTTTATTTCCGTTGTTGTCTATGGCGGGATGGCTTACCCATTTTACTTTGGGATGGGCGGAAAGATATTGGGCAACCTTTAAGGCCGACTCGCTTTGTTTTTTTATCCGTTCGCTCAAGGTTTCTATTCCCTGCAGAATCAAAAAGGCGTCGAATGGAGAGAGAGATGCTCCGAGCAACGTGAGGTAATGCGTACGAACCCTGCCGATAAACGGGAAATCGGGAAAAGTTTCCACTACGTTTCTATTTCCGAAGATATAGACCGGTTTCCCGAAATGAGGATGTCGCCCTCCCAGCCAGTTGAACCGGCCGGCTTCAAGGATTATACCGCCGATAACCGATCCGTGTCCGCTCAGAGCCTTTGTTGCCGAATAAACAACTATATCCGCTCCATACTTTATCGGGTTCAATAAATAAGGGGTTGCCAGGGTATTATCTACAATCAGGGGCAATCCGTTTTGATGCGCCAGGTCTGCAATCGCTTCCAGATTGGCAACAACGCTCAACGGGTTGGAGATTGTCTCTAAAAAGATAGCCCGGGTATCTTCTTTGATAAGGCTTTTGATTTCGTCCAGGTCGTTTATATCCTGCACAATATCTATTCCTACTCCCAGATTGGGGTAGAGCTTTTTGTACGCGTCAAATGTTCCGCCGTATATTTGGGCGGCGGCTATGATTCTTCCTCCTTCGGCTACATTCAGAATGGCAAAAGATATGGCTGCCATACCCGACGCCAAAGCTACGGCCGCTTTAGCGTGATCTAATGCGGCAACGCGGGCTTCAAGAGCGGCCACCGTGGGGTTTGAAATACGGGAGTAGAGGAAGCCTGTTTCTTCAAACTTGCTCAGCCGGTCGGCTCTTTCGGGACTGACGGCGTCAAATGAGGCTGTTTGATAAATAGGAACTTGTATTGAATTGTTGTGCTCTTGGGGAGAATATCCTGCATGTATTCTCAATGTGTCGAAATGTAAGTCTTTTTGTGTACCCATTATTTGTTGTCAGCGTTATTGCCTGTAATTATTTCCTGCGCAAAGATAGGCAATGGGAATTATTTATGAAATACCATATTTGTGGTATTTTAACTGTCAACGTTTTTTTTAATGAATGGTTTTTCAATAAACGAAACAAATCATGCCATAAGATGTTTGCTGTTTCGGAAATTAGAACCTGACCGATTGGCAGGGCATATAAACCGGCAAATAAAAACAAGGCAGTTTTTATATAAGAAATGAATCTGTTCATTTTCGTTCGATTACTTACTTAATTTTGACGTTATCCGTGTACGTCTTAGAATTAAAATAGTATGAAAGAGAACCTGATTAATTATCAATTTCTGTATAGCCTTACCAATACAGGACATTATGAATTGCATCAATTCATCCATCGTGTGATCGAAATGTGTAAAGATGATATTCCTCCTATTGTTTCCATGTGGAATATTTACGATCTTTTACTCAGGCAGGAAGAGTATTTCTATAAATGGAAGGAAAATGCAAGCGCACAGAAAACCGGTATTCCGAACAATACGAATAATCTTCTCATCAATTACCAACTGGCCTATATACGGCAAAAAGTGGATAACGTATTATTAAACATACTGATATTGATTAATACCCCCCCTGTTGAAACGTATGAACTGGCTCCCCAGACAAGAGAAACGTATGAAGCGATTCTTAGCCTGATCGATTCTTACCTGATAAAAGCAAAATGGGAACATGCGCCAAATAAATATTATGGGGAAGTATCGTAAAGGGCATACAGAATCTGCGGATTCTGTGCGCCACGCATATTGCCAGCCGTATCGTTGAATAACGACAGGGAACTTGCATCGCTGGAAAAAGGGTTTGAAAATCAGCCGTCAAGCGCGCAGGCAGGCGTATAGCTATATCTGCTCGAATCGGGGCTGCCGGGGCCGGTAAGTATTTGCGAAAACGTATATCGTCAATTTTTCCCCGGAAAAATGAAAATTCTACGGAAGAGAATAAAAAAATCACGGAAGAGATGAAAATAAAAAAGGATGAGACGAAAATAAAAAAGGATGAGACGACTTTTTTTACGGTGAAATAAAAAAAATCACGGGAGAGATGAAAAAAATCACGGGAGAGATGAAAATAAAAAAGGATGAAATGACTATTTTTACAGTGAAATAAAAACAGTCACGGAAGAAATGGAAACCGTTACGGGAGGAAATAAAAAAATCTCTTCCGTGTTTTTTTTCAAAAAAGAGGTATACAAAAAAAATAATAGACTATTAAATAACTAATCTACAGAAAGATGGAAAAATCGGAGCGTAATTACGACAGCCCTCCCTGCCGCTTGCAAGCGATGGAATGGCCGTATCGGCACGAACAATGATGACAGCAATGCGCAAAACCTTGCCATGTGAAGTATAATAAGAAAACTAAAATAACACGTATGTCAGTAAAGAATTATATCGAATTAAATTGCGAACGATTCCTTGAAGAATTATTCTCGCTCATCCGCATACCCTCCGTAAGCGCCCAAAACGAACACAGGCATGATATGCTGGCCTGCGCGCAACACTGGGTAGACTTGTTAGTATCCTCCGGAGCCGATAAAGCCATTGTGATGCCCACTGAAGGCAACCCTGTGGTATATGGCGAAAAAATAATCTCACCCCATTTACCAACTGTCCTGGTATACGCCCACTATGACGTAATGCCGGCAGAACCGTTTGAATTATGGAAAAGCAATCCATTCGAACCCGAAATCCGCGATGGCCGGATATGGGCGCGTGGAGCAGACGACGACAAAGGACAGTCCATGATTCAGGTAAAGGGTTTTGAGACTGCCTTAAAATTAAACCTGCTCAAATGCAACGTTAAGTTTATCTTTGAAGGAGAAGAAGAAACAGGCTCTTCCAGCCTGGAAGCCTTCTGCCGGCAACACAAAGAATTATTGAAAGCAGACGTAATACTGGTATCGGATACGAGTATGGTAAGCCCGGAAATCCCTTCGCTTACAACGGGCCTTCGTGGCCTTGCTTACTGGGAAATTGAAGTAACCGGCCCTAACCGCGATTTACATTCCGGCCATTTTGGCGGAGCGGTTGCCAATCCCATCAATGTACTCTGCAAATTAATGGCAGACATAACAGACGCCGACGGACGCATTACAATCTCCGGCTTCTACGATGACGTAGAGGAAGTATCCCCCGCCGAACGCGAAATGATAGCCGGAATACCTTTCAACGAAGAAAAGTATAAAGCCTCTATCGATGTAGACGAACTGTTTGGCGAAAAAGGATACACAACCCTGGAGCGTAACAGTTGTCGCCCCTCGTTCGACGTCTGCGGTATTTGGGGAGGCTATCAGGGAGAAGGCAGCAAGACGGTTTTACCTTCCAAAGCCTGCGCCAAAGTATCCGCCCGCCTGGTTCCAAACCAGGATTATCATGCCATCCTGACATTGTTTGAAAAATACATACAGGAAAAAGCCCCTAAATCCGTTAAGATAAAAGTAACCCCCACGCATGGCGGGCAGGGATACGTGTGCCCGATTAACTTACCGGCATACAAAGCGGCAGAAAAAGCAATGGGTATCGCTTTCGGTAAAACCCCGTTAGCCGTCCGTCGCGGAGGCAGTATTCCCATCATATCAATCTTCGAACAAATATTAGGCGTCAAAACCGTCTTAATGGGCTTCGGTTTGGAACAAAACGCTATCCACTCGCCAAACGAAAGCCTGCCGCTCGATTTCTTCTACAAAGGAATTGAATCGGTAGCAGAATTTTATAGAGAATTTAAATGAATGATGAATGATGAATGATGAATTATTTCTTACGAGCATAAAAGTAAAAAAACTGCTTCATTTGCAGGATTTCGATATTCCTCTAAGTGCAGAAGAAAAGAAGCATCTGGTTATTACCGGACGGAACGGAAGCGGTAAGACGATATTACTTAATGCCGTGTTGGATTTTTGGGAACAGTTTCGGATGAGATATTCTTTAGCATTTGCACCACATGAGTTTTCCAAAGTTTTGGAAAGTGTGGGTCTCTTTTTTAATAATACAGTGATGAAAGAAATTCATGAAAGAGATTTTATTATTGCCTTTTACGAAGCGGAACGGCAGGTTAAAATGCAAGAACCTATAAGTCCCGTAAAACCTGATTTGTCACCTGTTTCGCTTAAAGGAAAAAAAACAGGCCAGTTTCTAAACTTCTTAGTAGATTATAAGATACAGGAGGCTTTAGCCAGAAATGAAAAACAGGAAGAAGATGCGAATAAGATAGCAGACTGGTTTCATTCGTTCACCGGGTTATTGAAAGAAATATTTGAAGATGACAGCCTTACATTAATATTTAATTACCGTGACTATTCATTCCGAATAAATTCTCAGGGCAAGGAGTTTAAGTTTACGCAATTGGCTGCCGGGTATTCTGCCGTTTTGGAAATTGTAACGGATCTAATCTTAAAGATGCAAACGCCGGAATCATTAACGCGCGCCTATGACAAACAGGGTATTGTATTAATCGACGAAATAGAAACCCATCTGCATCTGAAATTGCAGCGGCTGATATTGCCGATACTTACCCGGATATTCCCGAATATACAATTTATAGTCACGACTCATTCTCCTTTTGTATTAAATTCATTACCCAATATTGTGGCCTTTGATTTGGAAAGAAGGGTACCTATAAAAGACCTGACAGCCTATTCGTATGAATCGCTGGCAGAAGGTTATTTTGGAGTGAAGACAGATTCGAGCGATATCCAGCTTCGTTTGAGCAGATTAAATGACTTGATTGACAAAAAAGAACTGACGGTATCCGAAGAAATTGAAATGAAGGAGTTAATAGACGACTTCGATAAAATACCCGAAGCGGTAGCCCCATCCATAAAGGCCGCTTACTACCAGTTGAAGTTGAAATATAATAAGAAGGAAGCAGGCAATGATCCGGGTTAAAAAATCAATATCAGGGTCTTCTGCTTTGCAAACAAGCTATAATCATCAGGACGTATGTAAGCAACTGTTGAAAGACCAACACGATAAATGTTATATTTGCGAGCAGCGCATAGTTACCAATTATCATGTAGATCATTTACAATCACAGCATCATCATCCTGATTTAAAGCAGGAATGGGTTAATTTATTTATGGCATGCAGCTATTGTAACGAAAGGAAGTCGGATAAATATGACAATATCTTACATCCTTCCAATCATAATATCGAAGAAATAATAATACATCAAAACGATTTCCAAGCTAAAAAAGTATTGTTTTCCTCTGCCGATGATCGTCTGGAAGTAAGTAAGACTATAGAGCTGTTATTGCAACTATTCAATGGTAGAGAAGATATCGGGCGCAATTTTAAAGAAAAACGTTTTTATGAAGAATTTCTGAGGAAGATCAACCTGTTTCTTAAAAAAGTAAATGAGTATATTTCAGGTAATCCGGCTTATGGGGAAGCCATTGATGAAGAATTGAGGGAAGAAAGCGAATTACTGGGTTTTAAATATCATATAATTAAAAACAATCGAATATTAACTAAAGATTTCGGACATTTAATCGTTTGGAATAAAATGAATTCAAATGAATGAACAAATAGCTAAGGCGCTTGCCAATGTGGGTATTGAGGCATTGAATGAGATGCAACAGGCGGCGTTGGAGGCCGGAACTGCGAAGGATATGGTATTGCTGAGCCCTACGGGGTCGGGCAAGACGCTAGCTTTCCTGCTTCCGTTGCTTACCGCTTTGCCCCAGCAGTGTTCGAAAGATGAGGGAATACAGGCGTTGATTGTTGCCCCTTCGCGTGAGCTGGCTTTGCAGATAGAAATGGTTTTTCGTTCTTTGGGAAGCGGGTATAAGGCGAATTGCGTATATGGCGGGCATCCGGTACGGACGGAAAAGAAAAGCCTGGAGCATCCTCCTGCCGTATTAATCGGTACGCCCGGGCGTATTGTAGACCATCTGGAACGTGGAAACATAGACCTGAACCCGGTCCGCATGCTGATATTAGACGAGTTTGATAAAGCGCTGGAATTGGGTTTCCTGCCGGAGATGAAGGAAATCCTTGCTCATTTGCCGGGCGTTCGCTGGCGGGCGCTTACCTCTGCAACGGAAGCGGTGGAGATACCTCCTTTCGTCGGGATGGCGCAGCCGGTACGCCTTTCTTTCCTGTCGGAAGCGAAACACAGATTGGCCATACATATCGTAAAGTCTCCCGTTAAAGATAAATTGGAAACGCTTTACGGCCTGCTGGGAGAACTCAGGGGCGAACCGGCCTTAATATTCTGTAATCTTCGCGAGGCCGTAGAGCGGGTGAGTAATTATCTGACCGGTATGGGAGTGGACAATGAATATTTTCATGGCGGCATGGCACAGCCCGAACGGGAGAGGGCCTTATCTCACTTCCGCAATGGAAGCGCAACGGTGTTTATCTCTACCGACCTTGCATCAAGAGGCTTGGATATCCCGGAAGTGAAACATGTTATCCATTACCACTTACCGTTAAATGAAGAAGCCTGTATCCATCGCAACGGGCGTACGGCCCGTATGCATGCCAAAGGAGACGCCTTCCTTATACTGAATGAGGTAGAAACTGTTCCCGGATATATTGAGCGGGAACCGGATGAATTTTTCCTGCCCGGAAAAGCCAGACAGCCTGTACGCCCGCAGTGGGTAACGCTAACGATCAACCGGGGAAAACGGGACAAGCTAAGCAAGAAAGACATTGCAGGCTTTTTATTTCAGAAAGGCGGATTGAAAAAAGACGAACTGGGCCGGGTAGAAGTAAAAGAAAGCTGCTCGTATGCCGCCATAAAACGAAATAAACTGCCGGAATTACTGAACCGCATCCGCGACGAGAAGATAAAAAACATGAAAGCGACATTTAAATGAATTATGAATTATAAATTAAATTATGAATTATTTATAATCAACAGCTTATGATTCATCAATGTGTAATTCATAATTCATAATTTATAATTCATAATTTAATTTATAGTTAATTGAAAACAATAAAAATAAAAAGCGTTGAGCTAAACGGAGAGCCGGTAGATATACTAATCGAAGGCAATACCATCAGACGCATCGCCGGTTATTTAGCGGATGAAGCCGACGTCGTTATCGACGGCCATAAGAAAGCCGTTATCCCGGGACTGGTAAATATGCATACCCATTCGGCCATGACGCTTTTCCGGGGTTATGGCGATGATATGCCTCTCATGGCCTGGCTCGAAGAGAAAATCTGGCCAAACGAAGCCAAACTAACGCATGAAGACGTGTACTGGGGGGCTAAACTTGCCTGCCTGGAAATGATTAAGAGTGGCACAACGGCTTTTTTCGACATGTATGCCAAGTTTTCTTCCATAGCAAAGGCAGTAGAGGAAATGGGCCTCCGGGCGATGCTTTCGAGCGTATGTTGTGATTTCTTTCAGCCCGGACAGCGCGAGAGGGCAAAAACGCATGTAGCTAAACTTTTTGCCGGAATGGGCAACTATGGCCAACGGATACAATTCGCTTTAGGGCCTCATGCCATCTATACGGTTTCGGGCGAACTGCTTCAATGGCTCGACCGGTTTTCGGAAGAAAACAATATACTCGTTCATATCCACCTGGCGGAAACAGAGGCCGAGGCGTATAATTCCGTTAAACAGTTCGGATATACGCCTGTACGTTATTTGAATCAGTTAGGTATGCTGTCTTCCCGCTTAATGATTGCCCACGGCGTATATGTGGATGATGAAGAAATACAAATGCTGGCCGGTAGTGGGGTAAAAGTTGTTCACAACCCGGCGTCCAACATGAAACTGGGTTCGGGCATCGAATTCAAATTTGTAGAGATGCGGAAAGCCGGTATTCCGGTTGCCATAGGAACAGACGGCTGCTCATCATCCAATAACCTGGATATGACAGAAGCCATGAAACTTGCTTCGCTTTTGGGCAAAGGCTGGCGGAAGAACCCGGTTGTGCTGACGGCAGACGAAGTGTTTTTTGCCGCCACCGCGCAAGGGGCAGCTATGTTAGGAATAAAAGCCGGGCGGATAGAAGAAGGCTACCTGGCCGATTTATGCCTGATTGATTTAAACATCCCCGCCTTTACGCCCAATTTTAATTTTGCTTCTAATTTAGTGTACGCCGCCAATGGCAGTTGCGTAGATGCCGTTATTTGCGACGGCAAAATACTGATGCAAAACAAACGGGTTCCCGGCGAAGACGAAATAATGGAACGCACGGCGGCAATAGCATATAATTTAATGAAAACTACCTGACTGCTTTGATTACTGAATAATATAATGGAAGAGATTAACAAACCGTATCACGAAGCGGCCGGCTATCTGGAAAGCCGCATAAAGGAAAATCCCGATACAGCTATTATTTTAGGTAGCGGACTGGGTTCGCTGGCCGACGAAATAACGGAAGCTACCGTAATACCCTATAAAGAAATCCCTCACTTTTCACATTCCACGGCAACGGGGCATAAAGGCAATTTTATCTGCGGCAAGCTGGGTGGTAAGTCCGTATTGGCAATGCAAGGGCGCTTTCATTATTACGAAGGGTATACGATGTGGCAGGTAACTTTTCCTGTCCGCGTGATGAAACTGCTTGGCGTTAAGAACCTGTTGGTATCCAATGCTGCAGGAGGGATAAATAATACGTTCAAGGCAGGAGACCTGATGATTATCCGCGACCATATCAATATGACGCCTAATCCTCTGATCGGGCCAAACAATGAACTGTTCGGCGTTCGTTTCTCCGACATGACACATACGTACGACCGCGAATTTATCCGTTTGATGGAAGAAATAGCCTCGGAAGAAAAAATTTCCCTTAAAAAAGGAGTATACGTAGGGCTTACCGGGCCTTCGTATGAAACGCCGGCTGAATACGCTTTCTTTGGAAATGCCGGAGGAGATGCCATAGGAATGAGTACCGTCCCCGAAGTGATTGTAGCCCGGCATGCAGGACTGCGTATCTTCGGGATGTCCGTCATTACAAACGAAGGCTATCATTTTGCCGACGACTTTGTAAACGACGGAGAAGACGTAATCAGAGCAGCCAACGAAGCCGCCGGAAAGATGACAACCCTTTTCCGCAAATTAATCCACCGGATTTAAACTTAGCAGAGCCGGCTCCATGCTAAACAGAACCAACTAAACATGGAATTGGCGCGTGAAATAAATTAACTGAAGTTTCCCACCCTTAGAATCTTCATATTTATCTTATAAATGACCTGTTTTTAAGTTTCTTTTGCCAGTTCCAGGCGGTGATTAATGTATCTTCCAAGGTTTCTTTGGCTGCCCATCCTAATACTTTGTTGGCATGTTCCGGGTTTGCCCATACTTTTTCGATGTCGCCTTCGCGGCGTTCTACGATTTTGTAAAGAACTTTTACGCCTGTGCTTTTCTCGAAAGTATTGATTAGTTCCAAGACAGATATGCCCCGTCCGGTTCCTAAGTTGAAAATCTCGAGGTTGTTTTTCGATTTATTTTCAAGCATGCGGTTCATAGCGATAACATGGGCTTTGGCTAAGTCTACTACGTTGATGTAGTCGCGAATACAGGAGCCGTCCGGCGTATCGTAATCATCGCCGAAGACGCTTAGTTCTTTCCGGATACCTATTGCTGTCTGAGTAACGAAGGGAACCAGATTTTGGGGAACTCCATTGGGCAGTTCGCCTATTTCTGCGCTGGGATGTGCGCCTATCGGGTTAAAATAACGAAGAATGATACTTTTAAACGGAAGCCCTGCATGGATAGCATCGCGGATAATTTCTTCATTAATCTGTTTGGTATTGCCATAAGGAGACAGGGCTGGTTTAATCGGGGCATCTTCTGTAACCGGAAGTACGTCCGGCTGGCCGTAAACGGTGCATGAAGATGAAAAGACAATACCTTCAACGGCATATTCGGGCATTAAATCCAACAGGTTGAGAAGTGTGACAAGGTTGTTGCGATAATACGCCAATGGTTTGTGTACCGATTCGCCGACAGCTTTACTTGCTGCAAAATGAATAATACCTTTGATTCCTTTATTTTCCATAAGAACTTTTTGCAAACCCGGCTTATCATTACAGTCCATTTCATAAAAAACCGGACGGATACCGGAAATTCTTTCAATCCCGTCTATCACCTCTCTATTGGAATTGGAGAGGTTATCAATAATAACTACTTCATAGCCGGCAGTTTGGAGTTCTACAACCGTATGCGAACCAATATATCCGGTTCCGCCTGTTACTAAAATTATCTTTTTCATTCGTAAAATATTAGTTTGTTAAATTGGTAAATAGCAGCATTTTGTTAATATTGATTCTTACTTGCCACAATAGAAAGAGAGCGGACGTCATTAGGATATTCGCGGCTATCAGATCAGGCATTTTTATGTTTTGAAACAACCAGGGTTAAAGAAACTTTCATTCATGTGTCCAGGCAACAGTCTTTGCCTCTCGGTTGTTCAGGTCAGTTTCATATTCGGATTTATACAATACCGGAGAAACCCATAAAAGCCATCGCTAACAGCCCGGCGGTAATAAGCGCTATTGGCGTGCCTTTCATACCTTCGGGTACACGTGTCATGGCTAATTGTTCGCGAATGCCTGCAAAGATAATCAAAGCCAAAGCAAATCCAATGGCAGTAGAAAATGCAAATACCACCGTTTCTAATAAATTATATTCTTTTTGGATAACCAGAATAGCTACTCCCAATATACAACAGTTGGTGGTAATCAACGGAAGAAATACCCCCAACGCCTGATAGAGAGCAGGGGAGACCTTTTTTAGAATAATCTCTACCATCTGAACTAATGCGGCAATGATAAGAATAAAAGTAATGGTTTGCATAAAGCCCAGCCCGAAAGCATCCAATACATATTTCTGAACCAGGAAGGTTACAATGGTAGATATGGTAAGCACAAACGTAACGGCAGCTCCCATCCCTGCGGCTGTTTCTACTTTTTTAGATACGCCTAAAAAGGGGCAAATTCCCAAAAACTGGGCTAATACAATATTGTTTACAAAAACAGCGGCTATAAATATTAACAGATATTCCATAATTCTTTTATTTATCAGGCTTTACGAAGTTTATTTACAATAGCAATCAGGAAACCCAAGACAATAAAAGCGCCTGGCGCCAATACAAAAATGAGGGACCCGTATTCTTCCGGCATAACGGAAAGACCAAAAAATTTACCGGTTCCCAGCAATTCGCGGATAGCGCCCAACAAGACAAGCGCCAGCGTGAATCCAAGCCCCATTCCCAAGCCGTCAAGCGAAGAACTGATGATACCGTTTTTAGCCGCAAACGCCTCGGCGCGGCCTAACACAATACAGTTTACAACAATCAACGGAATGAATAATCCGAGACTGGCATATAAAGCTGGAACAAATGCTTCCATACACATCTGGACAACCGTAACGAATGCAGCAATCACAACGATATACCCTGGTATACGCACCTGGTCAGGAATAAGGTTTTTCAAGGCGGAGATGGCCATATTAGAACAAGCCAGTACAAAGGCCGTAGCTAATCCCATACCCATCCCATTGATGGCTGACGAGGTAGTTCCCAATGTAGGACACATCCCCAACAATAAAACAAAGGTTGGATTTTCTTTGATAATACCGTTTGTTAATACCTTTAGTTTACTCATTGCTTTCTCCTTCCTTTTTATCTGTTGAACTTGTCGCTCCGGTAGCCGAATCGGTTGCCGTCCCTTTGTAAGCGTTGTAAGCACGGTTAATAGCATTGAGGAATGCACGGCTGGTAATGGTTGAGGCGGTTATAGCGTCTACATCTCCGCCATCTTTGGTTATCGACAAGTTTCCATTGGTTAACGATTTGCCGATAACGCTCTGCCTGTTCTTTTCAGTTCTGAACCATTCTTGCATTTTGGAGCCTAACCCCGGCGTCTCTGCATGTTGGAGAACAGAATAGTTCACTAATTTTCCTTCTGTATCAAAACCGACAATCACTTTGATTTCTCCGCCGAATCCGTTTTTCGTATTACTATCTACGGCGACTCCCACCTGTTTTCCGTCTTTTACAGCCGGATAGATCAGTAATGAATCTCCGTCTGAGGTGACGGATTTGTAAGCATCCTGTATCGGATTATTGTCGAAGGCAGGAGTTACTTCCTTAATGGCAGCTTCCAAAGCGGCCGCTTTAGCCAATGCAATGGGTTCGGAGGTATACATATTTACTCCGGATAAAATGACTCCTGCCAACATACATATAATAGTAAGCGAAAGGAGCATATTAGGTAATGTTGATTTTAATTTTTCCATATTTATTTTCCTCCGAAGTGTTTAGGTTTGATATAGTTATTTATAAGCGGAGTGAATGCGTTCATAATTAAAACAGCAAAGGAAACACCCTCGGGATACGAACCAAACAAACGTATCATTGTGGTTAATACGCCAATACCAACTCCGTATACAAGCATCCCCGTTTTACTCATGGGAGACGTTGTATAATCGGTAGCCATAAAGACAGCCCCCAATAATAATCCGCCGGATAGAAGATGTACTAACGGATTAGCATACGAATAAGGGTTCACGCCATACATAATACCGGTAAATATAGCCACAGTACCTATAATCGCTACAGGAATATGCCAGGTAATTATTTTTCGGGCTAACAGATAAACCAATCCCAGCAAAAGGGCTATGGCGCCTACTTCGCCTAAACTTCCTCCCATATTACCTAACAACATATCTGTATAAGAAGGCAACTTACTGACGCCTTCGTTTAACAAAGATAAAACAGTCGCTCCGGTTTGCCCATCTGTATAATGCATAGACATCGGCTCGGGAACCGGCCAGGTAGTCATTTGCGCCGGAAAAGATATCAGTAGGAATACACGCCCTACCAAAGCCGGGTTGAAAATATTTTTTCCCAATCCGCCGAAAGCCATTTTGCCGATTCCGATAGCGGCAAAAGCTCCAATAATAACAATCCATACAGGAAGATTAGACGGTAAATTAAACGCTAAAAGTATACCCGTAAGGATAGCCGACCCATCCCGGATAGTTGGTTCTTTCTTCAGCAGAAACTTCCCGATAAGATATTCGATCATAACACATGAAGTAATCGATACGGCTATAACAATCAACGCCCCCAGCCCGAAGTAATAGAAGGAGACCAGCATTGCGGGAATTAAGGCGATCAATACGCCGTACATATTTTTCTGTATGCTGTCGCCGCCATGAATATGGGGAGAAGGAGATATAATCAGTTTATTTTCCATATAATCTTCTGTTTATGACTTTCTGGCACGGATGATGCCCATTACTTTTCCTTTACCTAAACGAATATAATCCAGTAAGACCCGATTAGCTGGGCAGGTATAACTGCATGAACCACATTCGATACAGTCTACGATATAATTCTTTTCAGCCAGTTCCCAATCCTTAAAATCGGTAGCGTCCATCAGTAAGGTAGGATTTAATCCCATCGGACAAACATTCACACACTTGGCACAACGGATACAATCATACATGGGCCTGCGTATCGCTTCCTCACAGGAGAGGATAAGTATGCCCGAACTGCCTTTGGTCACCGGAACATCAGCGCTTATCAACGCTTTTCCCATCATAGGGCCGCCACCGATAATTTTGCCGGCATGCTCAGGTAATCCGCCTGCCGCATCAATTAAGTTGCGAACAGGCGTACCGATACGGACTAATAAATTAGACGGATTGGAAAGGCTTTTCCCTGTGACCGTTACTACCCGTTCGATAAGCGGTTTGTTCTTCTGTACGGCTTCATATACGGCAAACGCTGTCCCTACGTTCTGCACCACAGCACCTACGGAAATAGGCAGAGCCCCGCTCCTCACCTGCCGGCGCACAACGGCGTCAATCAATTGTTTTTCGCCTCCCTGCGGATACCTTGATTTCAACGGCATAACTTCTACGTTGGCATATCCTTTTACAAGGTTGTTAAAGTGGGTTATTGCGTCCGGTTTATTATGCTCGATACCGATAACAGCCCTCTTTGTATCAATGGCTTTCATCAGGATAGAAATACCAATGATTATTTCTTCTCCTTTTTCCATCATTAACGAATGGTCTGAAGTAAGATACGGCTCACATTCGGCAGCATTGATAATTAGTAGTTCGGCCTTATTACCCGGAGGCGGCATTAGTTTTACCTGTGTTGGGAAGGTAGCTCCTCCCATACCTGCAATACCGGCTTCCGCGATTTTATTTATAATCTCTTTTGACGACAGGTTACATTCTTTTATCAATTTCCCATTGCGGTCTATGGATTCTTTCCACTCATCGCCTTCAACGTCAATAAATACCGCAGGGCGTTTGTAACCGCTTGCGTCGAGGGTATTGTCTATTTTAGTTACTTTCCCGGAAACAGACGAATGGATATTTGCCGATACAAAACCACCGGCCTTACCTATTAGTGTTCCGGTTTTTACCACGTCGCCTTTCTTTACGACGGCTTGCGCTGGCGCTCCGATATGTTGCGCCAATGGTATGATTACCTGTTCGGGAATATCCAACAGGCTTATTTTCTTTCCGGAAGACAGTTTGCTTTCAGGTGGATGTATACCTCCGATTCTAAATGTCCTTAGCATACTTCAGATTATATTATTAATTGGTTTCTTGTTTATTCGTGCTATCTTCTGTTACTTTTTCCTTGCGGGGAGGAAAGTTCGTCTCGATAATGGAGTTTGTAGGACATACCGGGGCACATTTGCGGCACAACCGGCATTTCATAGGGTCTATATAAGCCAGGCTATTCGCGATGGTGATGGCTTCGAACTGACATTCCTTTTCACATTTGCTACAACCGATACATGCATGATTACACGCTTTACGGGCAACGCCTCCTTTATCCTGATTGGCACAACCGACATAGATACGCCGTGATTTCGGCCCCTTTTTACGTAGTTCGATAATGCTTTTTGGACAAGCCTTGACGCAAGTGCCACAAGCGGTACATTTGTCGTCAATCACTTCCGGCAGCAGGGTTTCGGAGTTGATATGAATCGCGCCGAACAGACAGGACGTAACGCAATCGCCGTAGCCGAAGCATCCGTAAGAGCAACCGGTTTCTCCTCCATAAAGAGAAGACGCAATGGCGCAGTTTTGAGCTCCGCCGTATTGATTAGTGTGCGGGCGGGCTTCGCAGGTGCCGTTACAACGCACAACGGCAATCATTGGGTCTGCCTTACCGACTTCCTTACCCAGTATGGTTGACACTTTACTCATTACCTCCACTCCGCCTACCGGACATAAGAGGTTGTCTAATGAATCTGCATTTACGCAGGCAGTGGCAAATCCCGAACAGCCTGGATATCCGCATCCTCCGCAATTGGCGGCCGGTAAAACGTCCTGAACTTGCGCGATACGGGGATCTTCATAAACTTCAAATTTCCTCGATGCGACATAAAGAAGTACTGCACCTGTAATTCCAATTCCTCCCAGGGAAATAATGGCGGCTAAAATCATGCTAATTATGAATTAATTTTCCGTTTTCGTTAATGTGAAAATGAATCTTTTCTTTAGTTTATCGCGCGTGAGATACAAAATGCCATAGTACGGAAGTAATATTAATAGCCCGCCTAAAGCGCTGAGGCCGTCATTCCATTTATTACAGGTTCCGAATATAATGGCGCTGACAACAAGTAACAGAGGTAAGACAAAAGCAAGAAATACGGCTTCCATTCCCATAGAACTTTGTCCGCAGACGATAACCGGTTCGTTTACGTGGTACAGGCCGGAAGAATCAGGAATTTCTATGACTTTCTCTTTGTTATCGGCGGCCATACACATCAATTTGGCGTGACATCCTGCACACGCCGATTGCTGTATAATTTTAACGAAAACGGAATGGCCGGCAATCTTTTCTACTATTCCGCAATGATGTATTATATTCTTCATGTTTGTAACCTCGACATAGCAAAACCTCGGCAAAAGTAAATATTATTTGGGAATAATGACATTATTCCCAAATAATATTTAAAGAATAAATAGATTTAATTTACCATTTGTAATTAAAACCGAAACTTAACAGTTGGTTTAACTGAAAATAGCTCTGCTTTTTGCCGTCTACTATTACTTCTTTGTCGTCATATCTTGGATAGAGGTACAGGCGGGTAGAGAAATGACGGGTGATAGCCAATATCAACGTATTTTCAAATTCAACCAGATTTTCTTCAAAATTGGTCTTGAAATAAAAACGGGACTGCCACGATATATTCCTGTTGAATGTCATAACCATATCGGCACGGACAGACGGGCCGAAGATGTGCCTTTCATGTTTATATTTATTTTCTCCTTCAACCGGATTTTCTTTTTCTTCAAATTTATGACGCGCCAAGTTCATATCGGGGCCTTTCTTGATACTGTATTGATAAGTATAGGCAAGAGGAGCGACATTGACCGATAGTTTCAGGTTTTTATGCCGTTGGGGAAATGATTTGTTCAAATCATATTTCATACCGATACCCATATTGATAAAGAAAGGGGAAAGAAACGCCGAGTAGATGGTCTTGGTATTCTCCTCATGGTTTGTAAATAATTGGGTGATAAATTCGATATCATACGTATAGAACCATTTTTCAAACGCTTTGTACCCTACGTTACTGTGCAGCCTGACAATGTCGTTACCTATTTTGTAGTTACGAAGCGTATCTTTAGGGGCATTATATATGTTGGCGGTTATTTCGCCTTCATTCGTTATTTGTATATTATTTCTATTATAGTTGTACCTCATATAATTCTTACTGAATATGTTTAAGTTGCTGCTCCCTCCTTTATGCCAATTTTCAGAAACATAGTTTTGAGAGAATTGAAGAGCGCTTTCAAATCCGGACGTCCAGTATCGCCTGTCCGGAATAAATTTTACCGGCGCATCTACATCACTAAAGCTTACATCGGCGGTCCCCACGAGTACGGGCATATCTTTAGTCAGGTCTTTCCTTATATAGCGGGCCACCGGAACTTCGCCGGGCAGGTCTCTTTCCGAATAACGAAAATATTGCGGATAGTTTTTCTCAAGAAATGCCGCTGTTTCGTCTGTTATTTTTTTCTTTCTTAAATAATTCCGAAACAGGGAACTATCAGGTTTGTATATAAAATCATACGGGCTTTTTGCGTGAAAGATTTCCATATCACAGAGCGTTAAGTCGCCGGGCAGTATCTTGCCTCTGAAAACAAGTGTCATGAATATAGGGTCTACAATAATTGTGTCTTTGAATGTCATTCGCTCATCAAAGGCGGAAGAGGCGTCTCTCACTAATTTAGCCCAATAAAGCGCTTCGTTGGATAGTTTTAGTTTATCATCCTGTACAAAACGCAGCAGGCTTGTATTTGTTTGTACAGGCCTTGAGTACATACTGTTTTGCTTCTCAAATTGTTTTTTAATGTCATTTATTTTATCCAGACTTGATTCGTCAAATTCAATTTGGGGAATTGTATCGGAAGACGTAACATCTACCTTTACTTCAGAGAATAAAGGCACATCTTGCGCCGCCATGTAAAAACTTACAAATGATAATAATATAGCTGTATTTATACCTACACAATACTTCTTCATCATCATAAAACACCTAATTTATATTAGTTAGATATATAGATCAGATGCAAATTTAAGGAAAAAGTCTAAGAAGCGCTAATCTTTTTAAGAATTTCCAAGGAAAACGTACGAAATTCAAAAGCAGACAGCGAAGATTTCTTTTAACTGTATTTTGGCGTGTTCAAAGTCTTGAGGAAAACCAAGTTCTTTTTCCAGCGAAGTAACGCCTTTGTCTGTGAAACCACATGGATTAATCAGGGAAAAGTAATTCAGGTTTGCGTTGATATTGAGAGCGAACCCGTGCATAGTAACATATCGGCTGCATTTTACGCCGATAGCGCATATCTTCCGGGCTTTGCCTGCCGGCTCCGTATCGACCCATACGCCGGTAGATCCTTCCAATCGCTTGCCTTCAATTCCGTAGAGGGAAAGAAAACGGATGATGATTTCTTCCAGTATATGAATGTATTGTTTTATGCCTACATTCCAATATTCAAGGTCGAATATGGGATAACCGGTAATTTGTCCGGGGCCGTGATAGGTAATATCTCCGCCTCTGTTTGTATGGTATAAGGATATACCGCACTGTGACAATAATTCTTCGGAAATCAGCAGGTTTGATTCTTTGCCGCTTTTGCCGAGCGTTAATACGGGTTCATGTTCGCAAAAGAGCAATTGATTTTGACCCTGTTGATTGTTCATTTTGGCGTTAAGTAATGTAGTAAAGGCGCGGGTTTGTTTTTCTAAGGCGGCTGCATAGTCGATTCGCCCCAGATCGTGATAACTAAAGCTGTCCATATCCCATGTCGATTTTCAGTAGTTTATCCATTAAAGACATAATTTGAGACTGCCTTCTCAACATATAATCGGAAGGTCTGGCCGAATTGAACTTACGCGGATTCGGTAGCGTAGCGGCTATTAATGCGGCTTCTCCCTTAGTCAGTTCGTAAGCATGTTTCTGAAAATGAGCTTCGGCAACGGCTTCTGCTCCATAGATACCGTCTCCCATTTCAATGGAGTTGAGGTATACTTCCATAATACGTTTTTTGCTCCAGAAAAGTTCGATAAGGACGGTAAAATATACTTCAAGCCCCTTGCGTACATATGTTTTTCCTGGCCACAGGAAAACATTTTTTGCTGTTTGTTGGGATATTGTACTTGCGCCGCGTACACGCTTACCGGCTTCGGCTTCGTTGAACGCTTTTTCTATCTGCTCCAGATCAAATCCGTTATGTTCCAGAAAAAGATTATCTTCCGAAGTTACAACGGCTTGTATCAAGGGTTGGGCAATCTTTGAGACTGGCATCCATTTGTGTTGAATCTTAACTTTTTTCTTCTCTTTCAATTGTTCAAAAACCCGGATTACCATGAGCGGCGTATAGTAAACAGGCACATATTTTAAAATAAATACAGCCATGATACTGGACAGGAGCAGGAATAAAAAAACATTCCTGCTCCCGATAAATATCCGTTTAAACAACTTATTCGTCATATATTGACTTGACTCCTATTAACGGATACCCATCTATACTAAATTTACGGCATTTCATATCTATGTATATTTGAGTATTATTGTAATTTTCTTGTCTTTTTTATTGATGATACAAATGCCAAAGATAGTAACTTTTTGTTTACTTTGCTTCACTAATCTCAATACGTACGGTAGCTTCTTTTAACCATGGCGAAGTGAAAGTTACGTTAGCTACGCCTTTCGTGCCGTTTGCCTGGATATAGGCTATCATACGTCCGCGGTATACGCGGTGTCTATTATCCGTATAATCTGTCATGTCTGCATTATTACCGGCTTCAAGCCCAAGTAATTGCGCCGCTCCTTCTATATGGCAGGCAACTTCGTTATCGGAAAGCATAACGGGAATACCCTCTTCGTCTACCACCTGAAGGACTACCTGAGCTAGTCCTTTATCTTTACCGATACGACTATCGGCCGAAACAATCGTTATGGCATAGGGTTGCCGGGATGATTCCAGTTTATACCGCCCTGCTTCGTTGCCGTTTTCATATAGGCCGATTACTTCCAATTTACCGTTCTGATAAGGGATATCCCAGTAGATAATACCTGTTTTATCATCATATTTCTTTTCTTCTCCAACGGTTTTTCCATTTAATTCCAACCTTGCTTTAGCGGCGTTGGTATAGCAAACGATACGGATCATTTCTCCTTCCTGATAGTTCCATACAGGCCAGGCATCCTGCGAAAGACGGTTGTTCGCTTTTACAGGATAGGTTCCTATATAAACCATTGGTTTGTCAGACCATAACGATTGGCGGAAATATCCGCGGGGTTTAATAAATCCGCCGAAATCAAGTAATCCCGCATTAGACCCTCTCGCCGGCCACCTGCCTGATTCGCCTAAGTAATCAATGCCTGTCCATAAAAACTGCCCGAAGATATGCTCTTTATCCCGTACAGCTTTCCATGCGTCAAGGTCATGCCTGTTTTCACTTCCGTAGATAACGCGATCCGGATATTTTTTATGGTCGGAATCATACATACTTTCTGTATAGTTGTATCCGGCAATGTCTAAGGCGCCGGGATATTCGGTTTCGTTAGACATGGCGACGCCAGCCAACCCGGCCGTTACCGGGCGTGATTTATCATACTGTTTTACTACCGCGACTAATCGTTTGGCTATTCCTCCCAATCGCATGGCATCGGGAGCTTCTTTTTTATATCCGCCGAACATGGCTTGTGTAAATCCGGTATCTTTTCCGCCGTCAAGTACAGGGTGCGAATAGGGGTCGTTCGGATAGTCTACCTCGTTTCCGATACTCCATGCAAAGACCGAAGGATGGTTACGGTCGCGGCGTATCATATCCGCCAGGTCTTTTTCTCCCCATTCGTCAAAGAAATCAAATGTTCCCTGGAAGCCGGGCGTTCCAACATTCCAACCTTCGATCCATTTCCTTTTAGGAAACTCCCATTCGTCAAAAGCTTCGTTTAAAACCAATAACCCCAGTTCGTCGCATAACCTGTATAAGTCGGGAGCCTGCGGATTATGGCTGGTACGGATGGCGTTACAGCCAATTTCTTTCAGAGTGAGCAATCTTCTTTCCCATACTTTATAGGGTACGACCGATCCCAGTACGCCTGCATCGTGATGGATACATACGCCTTTTATTTTCATCCAATTCCCGTTAAGGGCAAAACCTTTATCCGGGCTGAAGGTAAATGTGCGGAATCCGGTTGTGGTAATTGATGAATCGATTACTTTTCCGTCTTGAAGAAGGATTGTTTTTAATGTGTAGAGATTGGGTTCGTTCAAATCCCAAAGAGTTGGATTCTTCACATGCAATGTGGTTTGTATGTTCCCTTTTTGCTTAGCGGCAATCGTTAGTTTTTTATTGTTTCTGGCAACGCTTTTCCCATTCGTATCGAACAACTCATTCCGAACTGTCAGATTCGTTGCCGCACTACTCTCATTATCTACCTCTACTTCAATTGATAAATCACCTTGTTTATAATCGGCAACCGAAGGATAAGCATAAACGCCCCATTGACCTATATGAACAGGATGAGCATACACCAGCCACACATTTCGGTAGATACCGGAACCAGTATACCAGCGTGAATCGGCGCTTAGGCTATGATCCACCCGAACGGCAACTATATTTTCTTCACCAAATGCCACAAATGGAGTTGCATCATACATAAAAGAAATATATCCGTTGGGCCGTTTCCCCAGCGAATGGCCATTGATAAAAACTTCACTCCGGTTGTAAATACCTTCAAAGTAAAGATAAACCTTTTCTTCTTTCTTACTTTCCGGTATGGCGAATGATTTACGATACCATCCGGTACCACCCGGCAGATAGCCGGTGCAAGCAGCAAGCGACGGGCTAAGCAGCCCTTTTACACTCCAATCATGAGGCAGACTTACCATTTGCCATTCCGAATCGTCAAATACAGGTGACGACATACGTTGTTCATCACTTAATGCAAATTTCCAGTTATCATTGATTTTTTCAGGTTCGCCAAAAGAAACCTGCCCGTACACGAATAAAGGAAAGATAAATAATAATGTAATAAAAAAGCGCGTTATTGAATTCATGGTACCTAAAAGTATTATAGTTAATATGCGGGATTAATATGGCAAAGATAACATCCACTAACCAATTTTATCCCATCGCCATTGAACAAATTTCCTTCGTTCTTCAGTTTAGCTGAAGTTTTTAACCTGAGTTCGGGATAAGAAAAGCAAAAAAAGAGGGGTAAGTGTCAGGGCAGACGCATCTAATTTTTGATCAGTTTCATCAGGTAGCTGTTGTCCCATCCTGCTTTGAGTCTCTTTCCCCTTACGCCCACCTTCGTTGTTTTTTCGTTTTTCAGCAGGTTCAGTACGATCCTGTTGAGCAGCGAACAGTTCTGTGCGGCAAATCCGGTTCTCTTACGACTGTTGTCCTCATGGAATCCCGCATCAAGTATCCAATGCAAAGAGTTCTCAACTCCCCAATGGGCACGTACCGACCGGTTTATCAATCCGGAATCGGCTTGAAGACTGCTGATATAAAGGCGGGTTTCTTTTTCTGTCTCGCCGCTGCCTTTAATAGGGATTAAGTCAACTTAAATTTACATATTACGCGCGGAAGTGCGATCTTTGCAGCATGAAATATCAGGAATGGCAAAAAAAGACCAGCCGATTTGTAGCGATGACCGGTTAC
>JAITRG010000142.1 GCA_031288515.1 Tannerellaceae bacterium | reverse complement strand
GGGATCACAGTAAAGGTCGCAAAGAAAAGGGGATCAAACTCCTGACGGCCTTTTATCACACCCAAAGCGCTGATTCGTCCGAGGCGTTGCGTATTCCGGTCGCCTTTGAATGCGTGCGGAAAACGGATTGCTGTTACGATGAGAAAAGCGGTAAGGAGAAGCGCAAAAGTGCGGTTACAAAAAATGAGATGATGCGTTCGATGATAGAACAGTGGGTAAGGAATCAACTCCTTAAATTTCGTTATGTGCTGACAGACAGTTGGTTTCCTTCATCCGACAACATGCTTTTCACAGATAAATTGAAGAAGTATTTTGTCATGGACATGAAAAGTAACCAGTGTATGTTTGCCACGCAGGACAGAAATAAGGGAGAGTGGACAGGTTTGGAAAAATTGTCGCTACAGCCTGGGCAGCCCGTAAAAGTTTGGATAAAAGACCTTGAGATAGAGGCTGTTTTGTGCAAGTTCGTTTTTACAGACAAAGACGGTTCTGCGGGAGAAATGTATCCGGTAAGCAACGATTCGGAACTTTCCGCCCAGAACTTCCGGACACTTTACAAAAAACGGTGGAGTGTAGTGGAATATCACAAATCGCTCAGGCAAAATACTTCTTTGGCTAAATCGCCGACCCGAACAGCAGCTACACAAACAGCTCATTTGTTCGCCTCTTTATTGGCATATGTCAAATTGGAACGATTAAAATTTGCACACAACTTAAATCACTCTGCGCTCAAGGCAAAGGTTTATTTGACGGCAATCAGGATGGCATGGAAAGAACTGGGGGTACTGAAAAATTATACTATTGCGTAACATGAGTTACTCAAAACGGCGCTGCAACGAGAGGTGACATAGTCAATTTGATAATGCCGACCCTGTCTCCCGATATACTGGTGGAGAAAAGACAGAAGAAGGTTTCAAATATAATTGTAGAAATTTCCACTAAAGACAGGAAAATTGTAAATATATCCAAATCAATTAAATCTCCTGTATGGGTTTTAGCTGAAAGCGGCGCTAAGATTAGCAATAAAAACAGGATTAGCAATAAGAGAACGGCGCGTGAAGGTTAGTTTTCCTGTAAAAATTCAATATGAGCCGTTTGTGCTCAATTCAAAAAATAGCAATAAAAAAAATCAGCAAAAAGTCAATTTGATAATGCCTACTTTATCGCCTGATGAGCCAAAGGAAAAACGCCTGAAAAAGATAGCCAATAGTGTGACGAAATTATCCGCCAAAGAAAAAATGATTGTAAACAGTTCCAATACAGATAAATATCCTGTATGGATTATTTCAAACTCAATCAAAGGAAGAAAATAGTTGTAAAAAAACTCCTCTGTTCACACAAACAGGGGAGTTTTTTCTATCCTTATTCTTTCTTTATCAGATGTTTCAAATCCGGTTCATTCTCAATTCGTGCCGGTTTCTCTGCGACAATCTGTTTCACGTCGGCTTTGATTTGGTTGTAGTTGTGGCCTGTAACCTGGTAAGCGGCAGCGTAAAGGGATTAATGCGTTAAAGCGGCACTACTTTAACGGTCCGGCTACTTTAACGGTCGCTTTCGTTGCGAGTGAAGGTAATTATTCATACTTTTGTTTGCTGAAATTTAAAAACAGAGCGGCAGATCGAAATGATAGAACGTATTTATATTCTTGAAAACGTAGACCCCGTTATTTTTTATGGCGTGAATAACGTCAATATGCAGTTGATAAAAACGCTGTTTCCGAAGCTGCGTGTCGTGGCGCGCGGCAACGTGATGAAAATAATCGGCGATGAGAATGAGTCGGAGCTGTTTCTGAAAAAAATCAGGGAAATAGAAAAATACGGCGAGGAGTATAATTCGTTGTCCGAAGAAGTTATTCTTGATATTATAAAAGGGAAGGCGCCGGTAGCGGTTAAGCAGGAGAACCTGATTATACACGGCATGAACGGCAAAGCGATTGCCGCGCGTACCGAAAACCAGCAGGCCCTGGTTAAATCGTTTGAAGAGAATGACCTTGTA
This sequence comes from Tannerellaceae bacterium, assembly GCA_031288515.1. GTDB lineage: Bacteria > Bacteroidota > Bacteroidia > Bacteroidales > Tannerellaceae > DFXE01. The sequence continues at coordinate 8,258 of JAITRG010000142.1, read as the reverse complement.
TTTGCCATAGGGCCGGCCGGTTCGGGGAAAACGTTTGTGGCCATAGCCCTTGCCGTACGGGCATTGAAGAACAGGGAGGCGAAGAAGATCATATTAAGCCGACCCGCCGTGGAGGCCGGGGAAAAGCTGGGCTTCCTTCCCGGAGAAATGAAGGATAAACTGGACCCTTACCTCCAACCCTTATACGATGCGTTGCTGGATATGATTCCGGGAACCAAACTGAAAGAATATATGGAGAACAACGTTATCCAGATAGCGCCGCTGGCTTATATGCGCGGACGGACGCTCAGCGACGCCGTTATCATCCTGGACGAGGCGCAGAATACGACGACGCATCAAATCAAGATGTTTCTTACCCGCTTGGGGATGAACGCGAAAATGATTGTGACGGGCGACGTTACGCAGGTAGACCTTCCTCCCGCCGTTACCTCCGGATTGATCCAGGCAATGCACATATTGAAAGATGTAAAAGGTATCGGAAAGATAACGTTTACTAAAAACGATATTGTGCGCCACAAGCTGGTGCAACGGATTGTGGAAGCGTATGACGCGTATGACGCCAAACGTAAAAAAGAGACTGAAAGCAAGAAATAATGAATCAAAGAACAGACAGGTTATGAGCAAGGCGTTAGTTAGAACAGATTTCCGGTTTCCCGGGCAGGTAAAGGTGTACCACGGGAAAGTGCGCGACGTATACGCGATTGAGAATGAACGGTTGGTAATGGTGGCGACAGACCGTATCTCGGCTTTTGACGTAGTGCTGCCGGAAGGAATCCCTTATAAAGGGCAAATGCTGAATCAGATTGCGGCCAGGTTTCTCGACGCCACGGCCGATATTTGCCCGAACTGGAAACAGGCGTCGCCCGACCCGATGGTTACGGCAGGCATACAATGTACCGGTTTTCCGGTGGAAATGATTGTACGCGGGTATTTATGCGGAAGCGCCTGGCGCGCCTATAAGAGCGGCGCGCGCGAGATATGCGGCGTAAAGATTCCCGGAGGCATGCGCGAAAATCAACGTTTCCCGGAGCCAATCATTACGCCTACGACAAAAGCCGAACAGGGGCTGCACGACGAAGACGTCTCTAAAGAAGAGATACTGAAGCAAGGGCTTGTATCCGAAGCCGATTATGCTTTATTGGAAAAATATGCGTTAGCTCTTTTTAAAAGGGGAACGGAAATAGCGGCCGGCAGAGGCCTTATCCTGGTGGATACGAAATACGAATTTGGCCGGCGCGATGGGAAGATTTACCTGATAGACGAGATACATACGCCCGACTCATCCCGTTATTTCTATGCGGAAGGATATGAAGAACGTTTCGGTAAGAGCGAACCCCAGAAACAACTGTCGAAAGAATTTGTCCGCGAATGGCTGATGGACGCCGGTTTTCAGGGCAAAGCCGGGCAGACCGTACCGGAAATGACGCCGGCTATCGTACAGCGCATCAGCGAGCGATATATCGAGCTATACGAACATATTACAGGCGAAACGTTTATAAAAGAAGAGACGGCAAACCTGCTTGCAAGGATAGAAAAGAACGTTCTCGATTATCTGGCAAACGGCGAACCGGCATGAAACCCGGCGTTGAAAAGATTCTCCCCTACAACGGCGCGGAACGGAAAGGCCGGCAGGTGGAACAGATGTTCGATGCGATTGCTGACAGGTACGACCTGCTGAATCATACGCTTTCGTTAGGATTCGACAAAGGATGGCGCCGTAAAGGCGTCCGTTACCTGAAGCCGTTCGCCCCGAACCTTATCCTGGATATAGCTACCGGAACGGGCGACCTGGCTATCTCTATGTACAAGGCGCTGAAAACCGCCCGGATAACGGGCGTCGATATATCCGAAGGCATGATGCAGACAGGGCGCGAAAAGGTGAAACGCGCAGGATATGCCGGATATATCCTGTTTGAAAAGCAGGATTGCCTTGCCCTTACCTATCGGGATAATACGTTTGACGCGGTAACGGTAGCCTTTGGCGTCCGTAACTTTGAAGATATCGGTAAAGGGCTTGCCGAAATGTACCGGACGCTTAAACCCGGCGGGCATGTGATGATACTGGAACTGTCTTTTCCCGTAAAATTCCCCATGAAGCAACTCTACAAAATATACTCCGGCTGGGTTATCCCGCAGGCAGGTAAATTCTTTTCGAAAGACAAACAAGCCTATCGCTACCTGCCGGCCTCCGTCCGGGTGGCGCCGCAGGGAAAAGAGATGCAGGCGCTGCTGGAAAAGCAGGGGTTTACCGGCGTGCGGGTAAAAACGTTTACCGGCGGGATTTGCTCGCTGTATACAGGCGAAAAAGGATGAATAAAAACAATATAATACTGCAATGGACAAATATGGATTAATCGGGAACCCGCTTGGACATTCATTCTCGAAGACATTCTTCAACCAAAAGTTTGCCGCCGAAAAAATGGACGCGGAATATGTCAACTTTGATATTCCCACGATAAAGGAACTCAAAACCGTTTTAAAAAACAATCCCGACCTGAAAGGATTAAACGTGACGCTCCCCTATAAAACGCAGGTGATCCCCTTTTTGGACGAAATAGATGAAGACGCCGGGTTGATAGGCGCCGTAAACGTAATCAAATTCACGAAGGGGATGTTCGGTAAAACGAAGCTGAAGGGGTATAACTCCGATGTGATCGGTTTTAAGCAGTCTATTGAACCTTTAACGGGCGAATCGCGCCGGAAAGCGCTGATACTTGGCACAGGCGGCGCCTCGAAAGCCGTATTCCAGGGGCTGAAACAATTAGGGATCGCTTCTACGTTCGTTTCGCGTACGCCGAAAGAATCCGCCATTACATACAGGGAAATTACGCCTGAAATAATGGAACGATATACCGTAATTGTCAACACGACGCCGGTGGGCATGTATCCCAACGTAGAAGCGTGCCCGGATATTCCGTATGATTTGCTCACGCCCCGCTACTTACTCTATGACTTGCTTTATAATCCCGACGAAACTCTTTTTATGAAGAAGGGAAAAGAAAAAGGCGCTATCGTGAAGAACGGATTGGAAATGTTGCTTTTACAGGCATTCGCCGCCTGGGAAATATGGCAAAAATAGCGTAATTCATGTTATAGAACATCCTTGTCGGGACACAGATATACAAAGTAACCGTTTAATTTTACGCACAATTTTGATAATTTTATATACATGAAAAACGAAAGAACACTTTCCGGCCTGATAATAAGAAACTTTGAAAAGCAAATAGAAGGAAAAGACAATAAGCTTTATATCCTGACAAATAAAAACGGAGCCGAGTTAACCGTAACAAACTATGGGGCGAAAATAGTATCGTTGCTGGTTCCCGACAGAAACGGTAATTTCATCGATATAGTAACCGGGCATGACTCGATTGATGCGTATCTTTGTTCCGAAGAGCCTTACTTCGGCGCCATATGCGGACGCTACGGCAGCCGTATTGCCGGAGGCCGGTTTGAATTAGACGGTATCGTTTACGACAAACTGGCGGTTAACAACGGGCCTAACAGCTTACACGGCGGTATCAAAGGATTCAACGTCGTCGTATGGGACGTCAAATCCGTTAGCGGTAATACGATCGTATTGACGTATACTTCCGCCGACGGAGAAGAAGGTTTTCCCGGTAAATTAGAGACGGAAGTAACCTATTCTCTGTCGGACGACAATGAGGCGATAATTTCTTATGTTGCCGTTACTAATAAGCCTACCGTATTGAACCTGACCAATCACTCTTATTTCAATCTTTCCGGAGCGGGCAACCCCTCTGTTAACGATCATCTGCTGACAATCAACGCAGATTATTTCCTCCCTGCGGATAATACGTCTATTCCTTACGGGCCGAAAGAAAAGGTGGAAGGGACGCCGATGGACTTCCGTTCGCCGTTTGCCGTAGGCGTGCGGATAGATGATAACTTCGAACAACTGCTGTTCGGCAAAGGTTACGATCATACCTATATATTAAATAAGGAAGGAGGCGAGCTTTCTTTCTGCGCCCGTTGCGTATCGCCCCAAAGCGGAATCGTGATGGAATGTTACACTACCGAGCCGGGCGTACAGCTATATACAGGCAACTGGATGACGGGGAATTTTGAAGGGAAAAACGGACAGCGTTATCCGGCCAGGGCGGCTCTTTGCCTGGAAACGCAGCATTTTCCCGATAGCCCGAACAAACCGGAGTATCCGACTACCGTATTACGCCCCGGGGAAATGTTTTCAAGCCGTACCGTTTTCCGGTTTTTAACTGATATGAACATCTAAATCAAATTATAACTCTAAAAGTATTTTAAATTATGAACTCGACGCAACAAAAAAATTACACGTTACCGATTATCATGATGATTCTGCTATTCGGTATGATTTCGTTTGTCACTAACCTGGCAGCGCCAATGGGCGTTGTATTAAAAAACCAGTTTGGCGTTTCCAACTCTCTGGGAATGTTGGGAAATTTTATGAATTTTCTGGCATATGCCGTTATGGGTATCCCTTCCGGCAAATTACTGCAAAAAATAGGATATAAAAAGACGGCATTAATCGCCATCGCCGTTGGTTTTACAGGCGTTGGCGTACAATTCCTTTCAGGAGTAGCCGGAAGTTTTTATATTTATCTTTCGGGCGCATTTATTGCCGGTTTTTCCATGTGTATGCTGAATGCGGTCGTTAATCCTATGCTTAACACATTAGGCGGCGGCGGCAAAAAAGGAAATACCCTGATACAGGTTGGAGGTTCGTTCAATTCGCTTATGGGTACGTTAGTGCCATTATTAGTGGGTATATTGGTAGGGAATGTGGCAAAAGCATCCATACCCGACGTTAATCCGGTACTGTTTATTGCCTTAGGAATATTTGCTTTAGTCGGATTAGTGTTATTCTTCGTAAATATACCGGAACCCGAATCTACCATTAACAGGGTTGCAAAAGGGGAGAAATCAAAACATTCTCCATGGGCTTTCCGTCATTTTGTCTTTGGCGCGATAGCTATTTTTGTATATGTTGGCGTTGAAGTGGGCGTACCGGGTACGGCAAATCTTTATATGACGTCATTTACAATTGAAGAAGCCCGCTCAACGGTAGCCGAATACGGCAGGCAGCAGTCGGACGCCTCTTATCTTTCGCAACTGGAAGCCGAAGATGAAGCAAACAAAGATAACAAAGCGTATATATCTAAAATTGTTAGTCTTAACACCAATGAAAGCGCTCAGAAAATAGTTGACGGAAAAACCAAACCGGGACTGGGAATCGCAGCCGGTATCGCGGGAGGCGTTGTTGGTTTTTACTGGCTTTTAATGCTTCTCGGACGTCTTATCGGAGCGGCCATCGGTTCGAAAATATCAAGTAAATCAATGCTTACCGTTGCATCCGGATTAGGAATATTATTAGTGTTAGGAGCTATTCTTATACCTGTGACGACAAAAATATCCATGCCTGCATTCGATACAAGCGGCGGTACATTATCGGCCGGATTTGTAGAAGTGCCTGCTACTTTCTTTTTCCTTGCATTAGTCGGGATATGTACATCCGTAATGTGGGGCGGCATTTTTAACCTGGCGGTTGAAGGTTTGGGCAAATATGTGGCTGAGGCGTCCGGAATATTTATGATGCTTGTTGTCGGCGGAGGTATAATTCCTTACGTTCAAAATGTAATTGCCGATATAGCCGGTTTTATGCCAAGCTACTGGCTGTTATTCGTAGGCCTTGCTTACTTACTTTTCTATGCATTGGTGGGAAGCAGGAACGTAAATAAGGATATTCCCGTTGACTAATACAGAATGAAGGAAATATCATGGACGTAGAAAAAGTAAGAACAAAATTTGCCGGACAGTTTAATGGCGCTGCCGGGGCGGTTTATACATCGCCCGGGCGCATTAACCTGATTGGCGAACATACCGATTACAACGGAGGTTTTGTATTCCCCGGCGCTATCGACAAGGGAATGGTGGCAGAGATAAAGCCGAATGGCACGGATAAAGTCCGCGCCGTAGCGATCGACCTGAATGAAACAGCCGAGTTCGGGTTAAACGAAAATGACCTGCCCGTACAGGGATGGGCCAAATATATATTCGGCGTATGCCGCGAGATAATAAAGCGGGGAGGGAAAATATCCGGATTTGATACGGCTTTCTCGGGCGATGTGCCCCTGGGAGCCGGGATGTCGTCGTCTGCCGCCCTTGAAAGCGTTTATGCTTTTGCTTTAAATGACTTATTCTCCCTGGGTATCGACAAATTTGAACTGGCTAAGATAGGGCAGGCAACCGAACACAATTATGTAGGCGTAATGTGTGGCATCATGGATCAGTTTGCCTCTATCTTCGGTAAAGAAGGAAGTCTGATGCTGCTCGACTGCCGTTCGCTGGAACATAAATATTTCCCGTTCAGCCCGGCGGGGTATAAGCTCGTATTGCTTGATTCCGTCGTAAAACACGAATTGGCAGACTCGGCTTACAATAAGCGGCGCCAGTCTTGCGAAAGGGTTGCCGCCACGATCCGCAAAACGCACCCTGAAGTAGCCTTCCTGCGCGACGCCACAATGGAGATGCTGAACGAGGTAAAAGACGAGATTAGCGAAGAAGATTATATGCGGGCCGAGTACGTAATAGAAGAAGTACAACGCGTGATGGACGTATGCGCCGCGCTGGAAAAAGGCGATTACGAAACCGTAGGCGACCGTATGTACAAAACGCATCACGGCATGAGTAAACTGTACGAAGTAAGTTGCGAAGAACTCGACTTCCTTAACGGCATTGCCCAAAAATGCGGCGTTACCGGTTCGCGCGTAATGGGCGGCGGTTTCGGCGGATGTATCATCAATCTGGTCAGAGAAGAATTGTACGATAGCTTTGTAAAAGAAGCCTTCCGCGCTTATGAAGAACGATTCGGGCACGAACCGAAATTATATGATGTAATAATCAGTGACGGAGCCCGCAGGCTCCATTGATATAATAAACAAAAAGAGAAATTAATTATGCCGGCCGCTTTTTATCAGAAAGAAGTAAAGTTTTTTGTCGCAGTAGATTGTATTATACTTGGGTTTAACAATAAGGAGCTGAATATCCTGCTTCACAAGCGTACGTTCGAACCCCTGAAGGGGGAATGGTCGCTTATGGGAGGCTTTGTAAGACCCGGCGAAAGCGTTAATGAAGCTGCCTCGCGCGTGCTGGCCGAATGTACAGGGATAGACAACCTGTTCATGGAACAGGTAGGCGCTTATGGAGACGTAACCCGCGACTTGGGCGAGCGGGTCGTCTCCATAGCCTACTATGCTTTGGTTAAGATGAATGATTTTAATACTGACCTGCTGGAGCAGTACGACGCTAAATGGACTAAATTAAGCGATCTGCCCGAACTCATTTTCGACCATAAACAAATGATACACGATACGCTGTCGAGGCTGAAACGTAAAGCGGGCAACCGTCCGTTAGGCTTTAACCTCCTGCCTGATAAATTCACCCTTCCCCAACTGCAAATGCTGTACGAAGCCATCTACCAGGCCCCGTTAGACAAACGTAACTTCCGCAAGAAACTCCACTCGATGGATATACTGGAAAAACTCGATGAAAAAGACAGGAAAGGCTCTAAACGGGGCGCCTTTTACTATATATTTAATAAAGAAAAATATGACAAACTACTCGAAGACGGATTCTATTTTTCTTTCTGACCGCAACCGCCTTTATACTCCACGCGGAATAGCCTTGCGCCTTACGGAGCCTGTGCCCCAGCCATCCGGAGCCGCCCGCCCCTCGCAGGCAAACCGCCCCCCCGGATAAAGGCCGCGCTCCCCTTACCCATCTTCAGGCACATCAGGGCGTGCCCCTCCCTCCGGTCGGGTCGGGCTATCCGCTCCAAGTCCTCGCTCGCCTCCGGCTCCCTCCGGGCTTTCCGCTGCTATCCCTCACGCAGGCGACGCTCTTCCGCCCATACGACGTCCCGTCAAACCGGCCGCACGAACGTCCGGCACAGCAATACCTTGCCCCAAAACAATTCAGAAAACCCTTCCCCAAGCTGAGCCAGGAACAAAAACACTTCGAGAAACCCTTCCCTGAATTAAGCCAGGAGCAAAAACAGTTGAGGAAGGACTTTCCCAAGCTGAGCCAGGAACAGAAACAGTTGAGGAAGGACTTCCCTGAATTATACTGTGCACGGTATGATTTTGTGCATTGCATACGGAAAGCCGGATACCGTCATTGCGAACGCAGTGAAGCAATCAAGGCGCCTTGTATTCGCCGGATTATTTCGTTCTTCGCAAAAAAGGAGAAGGCCGCAATGA
>JAITRG010000119.1 GCA_031288515.1 Tannerellaceae bacterium | reverse complement strand
AGCACATGAGAGAACTTTTTGATGTCGGGCAGTTATAAACTGACCGATACAGGGAGAGCTTGCCTCCAAACTTAAACAAAGGATATGAATACGAAAAAAACTAATCGCTGAATCGCTGGCAATCGTTCATTTCGGCGCCGTTCCTGATTTTTATTTCTATCTTTACCGGAAAATAAAATAAATTTGCATAAATAAAATCAGGGATATGAGATACTTTAACATTGCAGGGCCTTGCAACAGGGTGAAACATTACATGATAGACGCCGCTACGCGGTTGCAGGGCGTGGAACAACTGATCGATATGGAACAATATTTTGTAATCCATGCCGCACGGCAGAGTGGGAAAACCACCTACCTGAATGATTTAGCCGGACGGCTGAACGCTTCAGGCAGGTATTATGCCCTGTACTGTTCGCTGGAATCTATGCAGGGGATTACAGAACCAAAAGAAGCGATACCCGAGATTGTGAGAAAATTAAAAGACGTACTTACCTTGTCCGATATTCCTCAAAAAAATGATTTTGCGAAAGAAGCAAACTACGACAATTACACAAATGTGTTAAACATGTCGCTTATCCGGTTCTGCATGCTGCTGGACAAACCGTTAATCATCCTGTTCGACGAGGCGGACTGTTTAAGCGGAGGAGCGTTAATCACCTTCCTGAGGCAGTTGCGTGACGGGTATGTTAACCGGATTCGATATCCTTTCGTACACTCCATAGCGCTGGTAGGCATGCGCAACATCCGCGATTACAAGGCGCAGGTACGTCCCGACAGCCAGTCGCCGGGTTCGGCCAGCCCGTTTAATATCATTGCGGAGTCGCTAACTTTGGGAAACTTCACAGAAGAAGATATTCGCCGGCTTTATCAGCAACACACCGGCGAAACGGGGCAAGTATTCGAAGAAGACGCCGTTGAACTTGTATGGCAACAAACGCAGGGACAGCCCTGGCTGGTGAATGCCGTCGCCCGTGAAGTGATAGTGAAGATACTGCAATCCGACTACACGCAGCCCATCACTGCCGAACGGGTGGATAGAGCCATTCAAACCATCATCCTGCGCCGCGACACACATATCGACAGCCTGCTCGAACGGCTGAAAGAAGAACGGGTACGGAAAATAATTGAGCCGATTATCATGGGCGAAAGCGTCTTCGACCGCATGTCTGACGATTTCCAGTATGTCATGGATTTGGGATTAATTTCCCGTGCCCGGGGAGAGTTGGCTCCGGCCAATCCCATCTATACCGAAGTCATAGCCCGTACATTAACCTGTAATATGCAGCAGCAGTTGGCGGAAGACAGGAACACTTATCCGGCGCCTCATTATATGAAAGGCGGGCGTATCGACATGGATTTCCTCCTGCGCGACTTCCAGCAATTCTGGCGTGAGAACAGCGCTATCTGGACAACGAAATTCGACTACGAAGAGGCAGCTCCGCACCTGATCCTGATGGCCGTCCTGCAGCGCGTAGTCAACGGTGGCGGACAGCTTATCCGCGAAATGGCGGCAGGCGCCGGACGCCTTGACATTTGTTTAGTCTACGAAGGACAAAAATATCCGATAGAACTCAAGCTATGGCGCGGCGAAAAGTCGTTGGAAAAGGGCGTTGAACAAACCCTGCGCTATATGGACGTTTACGGCGCTACGGAAGGCTGGCTCGCTCTTTTCGACCGGACGCCCCAAACTCCGTGGGACGAGAAAATCTATATGGAAAAACAAACCGTCAATGGAAAGACCATTACAATTGCAGGGCTGTAATTGTAAGTATTCAAAGGTAAAACCCTTCGAAATGCGAAACAAGGGACGGCCCATTACTTCTCATAAGCCTTTCACAGGTACGCATCAACAGCGTAAAATTCACAAAAAGACTAAGAAGTACGGATACGATAAATCCAACTAATATGCTTTTCTTTCCCGATGATAACATTTCATGCAAATCGAGCGTTAAATTACGAAAGATTTCAATATTCCGGCGTAAACGTTCAAAAAATTACGTTAGTTTTGTGGAAACTGTTTGGTATAATATTGATAACATGAAAAAGTTAGTCGTACTCAGTGGCGCGGGGATGAGCGCCGAAAGCGGTATCTCTACTTTCAGGGATTCCGGCGGCCTTTGGGAAAAATACAGAATAGAAGATGTGGCTACGCCCGAAGGTTTTGAGCGGATGCCGGAAGTTGTCCTTGATTTCTATAACCGGCGAAGGCGGCAATTGCTGGAATGTAAGCCTAATGAAGGGCATTACGGATTGGCAGCCCTGGAAAAAGATTTCAACGTAGACGTCATCACGCAAAATGTAGACGATTTACATGAGCGGGCAGGAAGCACAAAAGTTCTTCACCTGCATGGCGAGTTGATGAAAGCCTGCCCTGTAAATAACGTAAATAAAACATATGTCATTTCCCCGGATAATCCCGACGTCAATTGGGGCGATACCGACGCCGACGGCTATCAGCTCCGTCCGTTTATCGTCTGGTTCGGAGAAGCGGTTCCCATGATAGAGCCGGCTATTCGGCTTGTGGAGCAATCCGATATACTGGTAGTCATCGGCACCTCGCTCAATGTGTATCCCGCCGCAGGGTTACTCAACTACGCCCGGAAAGGCCAACCGATATACCTGATCGACCCGAAAGAAGTAAATACATACAGGCACGACATCCATTTTATCAAAGCCGGAGCCTCGGAGGGAGTAAAACAATTAAGCGAACGCTTAAAACTTTGACGAAAAATCATTTACTTTGCAGGCTCTAAGGTTGAAAAGATAAATATACGATATAATTATGGCACAGGAAGATGTTTTTAAGAAAATTGTTTCGCATTGTAAAGAGTATGGTTTTGTATTCCCGTCGTCGGAAATTTACGATGGATTAGGCGCGGTATATGATTACGGCCAATACGGTGTGGAACTGAAAAACAATATAAAAAAATACTGGTGGGACAGCATGACGCTACTCCATGAAAACGTAGTGGGTATCGATTCCGCCATTTTTATGCATCCTGCGATATGGAAAGCTTCCGGGCACGTGGATGCGTTCAACGATCCGCTGATTGATAATAAAGACTCAAAAAAACGTTACCGGGCAGACGTCTTAATTGAAGATTATCTGGCCAGGATAGACGAAAAGACGGCTAAAGAAGTAGCCAAAGCAGCCAAACGCTTCGGAGACGCTTTTGACGAAACGCAATTCCGCAATACCAACCCGCGCGTACTGGAGTATCAACAGGAACGGGACGAGGCGCATGCCCGCTTTGCAAAAGCGCTGAACGATTCCAATCTGGAAGAACTGCGACAAATAATCGTCGATGCGGAGATTGTTTGCCCGATATCCGGTAGCCGCAACTGGACGGAAGTGCGACAGTTCAACCTGATGTTCTCTACCGATATGGGATCTACTTCCGAAGGCGCTATGAAGGTGTATCTCCGTCCGGAAACGGCGCAAGGGATATTTGTAAACTTCCTCAATGTGCAGAAAACGGGGCGCATGAAAATTCCTTTCGGCATTGCACAAATAGGGAAAGCGTTCCGGAACGAGATTGTGGCCCGCCAGTTTATCTTCCGTATGAGAGAGTTTGAACAAATGGAAATGCAATTCTTCATTCGCCCGGGAGAAGAGATGGAATGGTTCGACCGGTGGAAAGAAACCCGGATGAGATGGCATAAATCCATGGGGTTAGGCGACGGGAAATATCGTTTCCACGACCACGATAAGCTGGCGCATTATGCCAATGCCGCTACCGATATCGAATTTGAAATGCCTTTCGGATTTAAAGAAGTGGAAGGCGTCCATAGCCGCACGGATTTCGACCTTAGCCAGCACGAGAAGTATTCGGGCAGGAAGATACAGTATTTCGACCCGGAACTGAATAAAAGTTATACGCCTTATGTGATAGAAACTTCTATTGGCGTAGACCGCGTGTTCCTCAGTATTATATCCGGTTCGTACTGCGAGGAAACGCTGGATAACGGCGAAAGCCGCGTGGTATTGAAATTGCCTCCCGCCTTAGCGCCCGTCAAGCTGGCGGTTCTTCCGCTTGTAAAGAAAGACGGCTTGCCCGAAAAAGCCGGAGAAATTATCGACAGGCTGCGGTTCGACTTCCGTTGCCAGTATGATGAAAAGGATTCTATCGGCAAACGGTATCGCCGCCAGGATGCGATCGGCACGCCTTACTGCATTACCGTAGACCATGATACGCTGGAAGACAACTGCGTGACGATCCGTTTCCGCGACACCATGAAACAGGAACGGGTTTGCATTGACAAGCTAAACGAGATAATCGCCGGAAAGGTGAATATGAAGAATCTATTAAAAAAAATAACAGGTTAATCAAAATGAAGAAGTATTTGCGTTTATGTATGACGACATGCCTCGCCGCCGCCCTTTTTTCCTGCGGCAGCGACGATGACAACAATGAAGTAGCGGATGAAGTATGGAAACAGAAAAACGAACAGGCCTTTGCAGACAAAGCCTTCGATGCGACGTTTACCCGCTATACGTCGTTAAGCAACAGCGGCGTTCTGTACTACAAACAAATTACGCCGGGAAACGGGAAACGGATTTTCTATAACAGCCGGGTAGATGTTTACTATGAAGGCTCTTTGATTGACGGAACGGTATTCGACAAGCGGGATTCTACGGAACATATACCCTTCAAAGTTGCGATAAGTTCCGCCGTTGCCGATAACAGCTCTACTACGTCAACAGGTTATATTTCGGGCGTTATTAAAGGGTGGACCGAGATATTGCAACTCATGACCGAAGGAGAGGAAGGCGTCGTTTGGATTCCGCAGGAAATGGCTTATGGAACGGAATGGGACAGCGGTAAAGTAATTCCGCCCTATTCTACCTTACTGTTCAAACTGAAAATAGAGAAAGTGACCTGGTATGATGAGATATAAGTAAAAAAATTAAGGGCTGTCTCACGACATCCCCTAACCAACTTTGTTAACCTTAAATCTAATACTATTATGAAAAAACCACAATGCAAAGGTAATATGTTGAAAGGAACGGTCAATAGTTTTACATATAATCTATGTTAATGCAACGCGCCTGCATAGAAAAAAAATGTCAACTGAGGTAAAATTACATATAACAGCATTAAATTCTAATAAATTTAACACTCGCGTAAGCGCATGAATATCATCAAGGGTATAAATGATGTTACTGTGGAGGGATTCGTTGCAACCATTGGTTTCTTCGACGGAGTACATCTTGGCCACCGGTTTTTAATTAATAACCTGATTAAAATAGCCAAAGAGCGAAACCTTCCTTCTGCCGTTATCACATTCCCCGAACATCCCCGTAAGGTGTTGCAGAGCGATTACCAGCCCCGACTGCTTAATTCTTTCGAAGAAAAAGTAGCCCATCTCGAAACGACAGGCATAGACTATTGCATCATTCTTCCTTTCACCCCGGAACTGGCGAACTGTCCGGCTAACGAATTTATCCGTGCCGTTCTGTCTCAAAAGCTGCATATTAAAACATTATTAACAGGTTACGACCACCGTTTCGGACGGGGCCGCACAGACGGATTTCGCGAGTATGCCGGATATGGAGCGGCCTGCGGCATGGAAGTATTGGAAACAGCCCGTTTTATTGACAATGAAATAGCCGTCAGTTCATCCGAAGCCAGAAGGTTATTAGCGGAAGGGAAGGTAGAAGAGGCCGGGAAGCTGCTTACGTATCCTTATCAAATCAAAGGGAGCATCGTCAGCGGACATAAGGTAGGGAGGGCATTAGGCTTTCCTACCGCCAACATCAGGATAGACGAACCTTTCAAAATAGCGCCCGGCACAGGCGTTTATGCCGTCTGGGTGCAACTTCAGAATAAGCGGTACAAGGGAATGCTCTATATCGGAAACCGCCCTACCTTAAATAATGGAGACGCGATTACCCTGGAAGTAAATATCCTGGATTTCTCAGGCGACATATATAATAATGTAATAACCGTGTCATTTATCTGCTTTATCAGAGGCAATATCCGTTTCAATACATTGGAAGAACTAAAGATACAGTTGGAAAAAGACAGGCAAACCGTCAACGAACGATTAACGACTAACGGCTAATGATGCATACCATGTTTTATGAGGCTATTGACATATTAAAAGGAATGATTGCCCGCCCGTCGTTCAGCAGGGATGAAAAAGAGGTGGCCGATTACCTGCAAGACGTTTGGCAGCAGGATGGGCGCCCTGTTTATCGCAAAGGGAATAACCTGTGGATCAGCGCGCCGGGTTTCGACACTCGCAAACCTACGTTATTACTCAACTCCCATATAGATACCGTTAAGCCCGTGGAAGGCTGGACAAAAGACCCTTTTACGCCGGAAGAGGATGAAGAACGGCTATACGGCTTAGGCAGCAATGACGCGGGGGCAAGCGTCGTGTCGTTATATGCCGCCTATCGGGCGCTGTCGCAGAAGGGACAACCTTACAACCTGCTGTTTCTGGCTTCCTGCGAAGAAGAAATATCCGGGAAAAACGGTATTGAAAGCGCTTTACGGGAACTCCCTCCCATATCATTCGCTATTGTAGGCGAGCCTACGGATATGCAACCCGCCGTAGCCGAAAAAGGATTAATGGTACTCGATTGCACGGCTACCGGAAAAGCCGGGCATGCGGCCCGCGACGAAGGGGTGAATGCGATTACGTTAGCCATAAAAGATATTGAATGGTTCAACACGTATCAGTTCCCCCAAAAGAGCGATTTTCTCGGTCCGGTAAAAATGAGCGTTACCCTTATCCGCGGAGGAACCCAGCATAATGTGATACCCGACCGTTGCGAATTTACCGTAGACATACGGAGTAATGAATTTTATACGAACGAAACGCTCTTTAAGCTGATTTGCGAACAGGTACGATGCGAAGTAAAAGCGCGCAGTTTCCGGCTAAACTCCACGCAGACCGGCTTGCGGCATCCCTTTGTGCAAAGAGCCATCCTGCTGGGCAAAGAGCCTTTCGGCTCGCCAACGCTTAGCGACCAGGCATTGACGCCTTTCCCTTCCGTTAAGATCGGCCCCGGACATTCTTCCCGTTCGCACAGCGCCGACGAATTTATTAAACCGGCAGAAATACGGGAAGCCATCGACACCTATATCCGCCTGTTAGACAATTTAGCGATTAACGATTCGCCCTTATGTTAAAAGATATACTGGCCACCATTGGCTCGCGTTACCTTATCGCCTTCCTCAATCTGGCGCTTATTTTCATAAACGCAAAAGCGCTGGGGCTGGAAGGCATGGGGCTAATCGGGCTGATTTGGGCGTCTATCAATATAATCGTTATGGTGAACGGGATATTTGGAGGGAGCACAATCGTTTATTTCATCAACAAATATCCAATCCGAATGATTCTTCCCATTGTTTATACATGGGTATTTGCCGGCACGGGAATAGGGTGCGGGGCCATGCATCTGCTAAAGTTGCTGCCCGACGGATACCTGGCGGATATTTATCTGATAACCATGCTGTATTCATTCGTTATTGCCAATTCGCGCTTTCTGTTGGGGAAAAACCATATCAAGGGTTTTAATCTTACCAATATGTTACAGGGAGGGGCACCGTTTTTCATACTACTTTATTTTTATTACGTAGCCGGGCGGAAAGAAGTAAGCACTTATATTGACGGGTTATACCTTACCAATACGATTGCCCTCCTGGCAAGCCTGCTTATACTGGTTCCGTATGTGGTAAAGAAAGGCGCCGGCCCGAACCTTCCGCCGCAAAAGAAATGGCCTTCCCTCTTAAAAGAAATGTTCGTATATGGCCTCTGGGGAAGCGCTGATAATATTGCGGAAACCTGTACTGCCCGGTTTAATTATTTCCTGGTTCAACGATTTGCCGGGCTTGGGAGCGTAGGGTTAATAGACGCCGGGACAAAGATATCGGAAAGCGTTTGGAATATCAGCCGCAGTATAGCGTATATCGAGTACAACCGGATTGCCGGAACAGGCGACAGAACCGAACAAACGAACATTACGCTCCGGTTGTTTAAGCTCGCCTTCCTGGCCATTACGTTTGTCATGTTTTGTATCCTGCTGGTTCCCGAACGGATTTATACCGGTTACCTGTTCAGCGAAGAGTTTAAGGGTATACGAAAGGTTATAGCCGCCCTATCTTTCGGGATTATCGCTTCAGGCTGTCATACGATATTGAGCCATTACTTTATCGGCAGCGGCAGGATAAAATACAGCGCCGCCGCTTCGTGCGCCGGATTGCTTACCTTATTAACGGCAGGCTACTGGCTGATTCCCCGGTATGGAGTAACCGGCTCGGTTGTCAGTACAAGCATTGCCTTTACGGCGATGTTGCTGTTTTCGCTAACTGTCTTTATTAAACAGACGGGCCGTTCCTTACGCCACTTTTTGCCGGGCCGGGCAGACTGGGAATACATCCGCGCCTGTATCCTAACCCGTAAATCCGTTCATTAAGGGCAATTATCACCTCGACAACCAGGATAACGGGTTTTGTTTATCCCGTTCTTTCCGCAGTTCGAAATGAAGGATCGTTGTGTTGCCGTTTTCCACATCCGTAAATATTTTGCCGAGCGGCTGACTGGTAGCCACCTTCTCGTCTTTCTTTACATAGACTTCTATCAAATTGGAATAGACCGTCAAATAGTTTCCATGGCGCACAATAACCGAATTATTATAACCGGCCACAGCAAATACGGCCGTGACCACGCCGTTGAATATCGAACGGGCTTCCGAGCCGGCGGTCGTTTGTATGTCAATCCCATTATTTTCGGTCTCAACGTATTTTAATTCAGGATGCTTTTGTACGCCAAAAAAGCCTACCACCGAATATTGTCCGGTAACGGGATAAGGCAAACGCCCTTTGTTTTTCACGAAATCATCGGAAAGTATTTTCTCCGCTTTATTCATCGCATAACCGCCTTTGACAGTCGCCCGGCGTATGTCTGCGTTTGGTTCGGGCGCTTTCTTTCCTGCGGCCAGCGCCTTTTCCCGCTCGCTTTGTTCCCGTTCGCGGGCGGCGCGCGCTTCGGCTTCCGCGCGTGCCACTTCTTCGGCAATTTGCTTTTCAATCTGGCGGCTCAAGGCATTCGCCTGCCGTTGTTTCTTTTTTAAATCAGCCTGCAACTGCTTTTGCCTTTTATTCAGTTCTTCCACCTCTTTACGCTGTGTGGCCTCTTCTGTTTGCAGATTCAGATTTTCTTCTTCGCGGCTTTTCAGCAGCGTTTGTTTTTCCTCTCTTGTTTTCTCCAACTCTTTGCGCTTCTCCCCTATCTCCCGTTGTTTCTCCATAATTTCATTGGCCTGCCGTTTCTGCCAGTTGGCATATTCGCGCAAGTAACGCATGCGGCGTAACGACTGGGAGAAATTATCCGCGGAAAGGATAAACAGCAATTTGTCCTGAGACGTATTCGTGCGCTGGATACTTTGTACCGATTTCCCGTAATTCACCCGTTTATTACCTAATTTTCCCTGCAAGGCAACCAGTTCATTCCGCAATTTCACAATATCTTTATCGATAGAGGATACTTCCTGGTTCAACAGACTGATCACCTTTTTGCGTTGAAGTATTTGTTGGGAAAGCAGATTTAAACGGGTCAGGGAATTTTGCGCCGACTTTTTCGTCTCGACTAATAACTGGTTTGTCATTTCAATTTCGGCAAGAGCAACCTTTCGCTGGTTTTCCAGTTCGCGTACTTTCGCTGATTTTTGCCCTGAAACGGTTACGGTTAAAAACAGGCTTATTATGACGATCCAGACATGTCTCATACACTCACTTCTTGCTGTCTGTTAAACCTTTAACAATCTGCGTAAAGGTTACGCGTTTATACTTGTCCGGGATAGACGTATCGATTTTCACCGGAGTATTTGTCTGAATTTTCGAGAAATAAATTTTCATTTGCCCGGCGGGCGAGCCCTTGTCAAGCAATTGGACATCCATCAGCATCGGGAAGGGTTGCCCGTCTGTCATGCGGAAATCGGCATAAAGCCACCGTAAAGCGTATTGTTCCGGTTTATCCGTTACGCAGGTTGACAGCAGCTTTTCTTCGCCATCCGCCCTGAAGGTATAAAGCAGTTGCATGGCGTCCTTTATCTGAATCTCGGCGGCAGAGCCTTCCTGTTTTAATTTAAAACGGTTGTATTGCTTCCGGGCTATTTCCTGTTCGCCGGGTATAAACAGATGATTCGAAAACAAAGCCTGTAAATTGTAATAATTAAAGGCAACCGGCCATTCGCCCTTCAACGCGGCATAGCTTTCGGATACATAACGCTTATTCATCCGGTCGACGATTGTAACGCCTTCGCCGGTAAACTCGGCCCTGAAAAGCTCTATTCCCAGAAGAGGCTGTACCGAAAGCTGCAAGGCGCTATCGCGCACCATCTTTATATCCACCCGCGAACTGAACGATTTACCCTGCACGTCCAGCTCCACATTCGTCCGGGCGAAAAATGTTTCATACCGAAAAGCCTGTTCCTGCATCGAGTCAAAAAACTCGGTATGCGCCTTAGCCCCCGCAACGTTTACCGTCCCTACTCTGGTAGAAGTTTTACAGCCTGCCAGGAGAAAAACGATAAGGACAACAGGGACAGAAGAGAGGAAGGATAATTTTCTTACAACGTTTCCGGCGTCTTTGTCTTTTGTCCTTATTGTCTCTTTTTCCATTTTCTTTATCACTCTCCTATATATTTCTTTTCCTTTATTTTCCGGTTTAACGCATCGTCTTCCTTGCCCATTTCTTTTGCTTTCTCCCATTGTTCTACGGCTTTTTCTTTTTCGCCGGACATATACAGTATATCGCCATAATGGTCTGTCAATTCAGGGCTTTTCGTTTTATCTTTTTCCAAAGCGCTTTCCATGTAGAATTTGGCTAAGGTGTAATTGCCCTGTTTAAAAAATATCCAGGCATAGGTATCCAGATAGGTGGAATTATCCGGTTCCTGTTTAATGGTGATAGCGCTCATCCGCTCTGCTTTTTCCAGGTCTTTATTCGATAACGACAAAAAATAGGCGTAATTGTTTAACACGACGACATTGTTTTCGTTATACTTCAACGCTTCGTCATAGGCTTCAAACGTTTTATCCAATTGCCCCATCTGATAATAAATATCGCCTGTCTGCCCATAAAAATCGGATTTTAAAGAGGCGTTCTCCGGGGGGATAACGGCCAGCCCTTTTCCGTAGGCGTCCAATGCTTCCTGATACCGCCCTTCCTGATAATGGGCCACCCCTGCATAAAAATAATATTGAGGAGCCTCCGGGAATAATTCTATACATTTATTACAGATACGTAT